>DAOUBE010000270.1:0-12472 GCA_034432835.1 Dehalococcoidia bacterium
TACAACACCCCAGCCCAGTATCTTACTAAGCACCACCCAGAACTGGTCCCTAAAATAGCCCGACTGTCTCATATGTACTGAACCAGTACACATCGTTGACGGGGCAAGGCACCGATGCTAATGTACTGATGCTTACCCCCACAGCCACCAGGTAAAGAGAGGAGGACGGTCTTGGACGGGAACACCGCCATAGCCAACATATTGAAGCAAGAGGGTACCGAATACGTCTTCTGTTACCCTGCCAACTCCCTCATCGAGGCCGCGGCCATCGCAGGCATTCGCCCCATCCTGGCACGCACCGAACGTACCCTGGTCAACATGGCCGATGGCTATACCCGGGTCCTCAACGGCCAAAAGAACGGCATTGTCATCACCCAGCGGGGCCCTGGCAGCGAGAACGCCTTTCCGGGTATCGCCCAGGCCTACTCCGACGGCGTGCCCGTGCTCTTCATGCCTGGGGGCTTTGAGGTGGAACGGCTGGGTGTACCCCCCCTCTTCTGGGCTGTGGATAACTACCGGGCCGTGACCAAGTGGCAGGGGGTCATCACCAGCACCGGGCGTATCTCCGAGATCATGCGCCGCGCCTTCACCCACCTGCGTTACGGCAGACCGTCGCCAGTGCTGGTGGAGGTCCCACGAGAGGTGGGCAGCGACGAGGTGCAGGAGGAGGCCCTGAACTACCGGCCCGTCAAGAGGGTACGTACCGCCGGCGACCCCGAGGCGGTGCGCGAGGCCGTAAGGCTGTTGCTTTCGGCCAAGGACCCAGTAATCCACGCCGGACAAGGCGTCCTCTGGAGCCAGGCCTGGGAGGAGCTGCGCCAGTTCGCCGAGCTGCTCCAGGTGCCGGTGCTCACCACCAATCCGGGCAAGAGCGCCTTCCCGGAGGACCATCCCCTGTCCCTAGGCGCCGGCTGCGGTACCGCCCCCAAGGCCGTCTTCCACTTCCTGAAGAAGGCTGACCTGGTCTTCGGCGTGGGCTGCTCCTTCACCAAGTCCCAGTACAACATCCGCGTACCCGATGGCAAGACCATGGTCCAGGTGACGGTGGACGAGCGGGATGTGAACAAGGACTACCCCATTGCTCAGGCCGTGGTGGGAGATGTCAAGCTGGTGCTGGAGCAGCTTATGGAGGAGGCCCGCCGCCAGATGAAGGCCAGCGGTTGGCAGCCCAATGATAAGGTGGCCTCCGAGATCAGGAGGGTCAAGGAGGAGTGGCTCTCCGAGTGGATGCCTCGCCTCACCTCCAACGAGACCCCCATCAACCCTTACAGGGTGATCTGGGACCTGATGCATACCGTGGACCGCACCAAGACCATAGTTACCCACGAGGCCGGCCACCCCAGGGACCAGATGCTCCCCTTCTTCGAGACCGTCATACCCAGGGGTTACCTGGGCTGGGGTAAGTCCACCCACCTAGGTTACTCCATGGGCCTGGCCATGGGAGCCAAGCTGGCCGCCCCGGACAAGCTGGTGGTGAACATCATGGGAGACGCCGCCATTGGCATGTCCGGCATGGATATAGAGACCGCCGTCCGAGAACGCATACCCATCTTGACCATCATTTTCAACAACGGCGGCATGGGCGGCTACAGCCGCGCCCTCCCCACAGCCCTCGCCAAGTACGGCATAAGCCGCCTGGGGGGCAACTACACTAAACTGGCCGAGGCCCTGGGCGCCTACGCCGAGCGCGTTGAACACCCCAACGAGATCGTCCCCGCCATCAAGCGCGCCCAGAAGAAGGTGGAGGCCGGCCAAACAGTCCTCCTGGAGATGATAACCAAGGAGGAGCCCGTTTTCTCCCGGTACTAGGCCAGTGGCCGTGCATGCAGATCACCCCTGAAGGCCCCGCGGGAGAGCGTGAGGCTACAGCCATTCCCCGGGACAGGCTAACAAGCACCGGGAGACTGGGCCGGGGCCCTCGTACCGGCGAAACGTGCCGCTCCTTCTTTGTGCCGGAGGTTGGTGCCGGCCTATGGCCTGAGACCCAACCAGGCAAATGAGTTGCCTGGCGCCCCCTGAGGAGTGAGCGCCTTCCAAGCCGGAGCATCTCAAGTAGCGGATGCCGCTCTCGCGCTGGCCATCTCCCTCTGCTTGGCGGCCATTGGGTTTCTGTGGTCCTGGCTGGCCGAAGGCTCCACCAGCTTGGCACCACGGGCGCCGCGGCCGAGCGCTACTCCTAGTGCTGCATAATTGGGCCGTTTGTTAACGTTGGGTGTACCCACCTGGCCCATACTACACCCTGCTGCAGTGAAGGGATGTAGCCTGCCAGGGGTGAACTGGTATTCTGAGGGAGCGCAGCGACCAAAGAGTCCGAGGGAAGGTGGCCCATCCCCGCCAGGTCCTTCGCTCTTCTACGAAGGCTCAGGATGAAACTTCATCCCCTGATCCCCTGTAGTCCGCTCTCTCCAGGGGGACGGAGGGGTGGATCACCCAGCCCAAGCAAAGAGCACTGCAAGGAAAGCAAAGTTGAAGGCGCCCTCCCATAGTGATATACTCTTGGCCATGACGGACCAGAGGGACACTACCCGCTGCACCTGTACTGGCTGGGCATCAGGAGGGGTCCCTTAGCGCCCGTCGTACACCGCGCTAGCCTAGAGGCCCCTCTTACCAGTGCCGTAAGAGGGGCCTCTTAGCATCTGGACATCTCTCAAGATAAGGAGGTCACTATGGCGCTATTCGTTGTGCAGCACAAACACTCGTCTGAGACCTGCCCGGCCGGCCACCCTCAGATGGGGCCCATGCTGGTGAAGCACGTATCCAAGGGCAACGCCAAGAAATTCGGCGTCAACATCCTGGGCGATGCCGTCATAAACAATGCCCACACCTTTGTCCTGATAGTGGACGCACCAGACTCCAGCAAGGTGAAGGAGTTCATGGCCCCCTTCTTCCAGGCCGGCAGCGTCGAGATCCTGCCGGCCAGCACCTGCGAGCAGGTGGTGGCCCGGGCCAAGTGCTAGAAGTTATCCCGAAATTGGTCTTAACTCGTGAGATGAAGCAAGGACAAGGCGGGCGACCCGTCCAGTACGCTGTGGCCGACCCTTCGGTAAGGAGGTGACGTCATGGCGTGGGAACTCACGGATGCCCAATGGGAGGCCATCGCCCCACTCCTGCCTCCACAGAAGCAGCGTGGAGGGCGGCGTGCCGATGAACGCCAGACGCTCAACGGTATCCTCTGGGTCCTGCGGACTGGCGCGCGGTGGAAAGACCTACCCTCGCGGTACGGCAGCGCCACCCGCTGCCACCGCCGTCTCCAGGAGTGGCAGGCCCAAGGGGTCTGGGAGCACCTGTGGCGGACCTTCCTGCGGACGCTGGACGAGCAAGGGAAGCTGGACTGGAGCCGCGCCTTCCTAGACGGGACGTTCGTCCCGCCGAAAAAGGGGGCGATGCCATTGGCCTCACCCGTCGAGGCAAGGGGACCAAGGTGATGTTCGTGGTCGAGGGGTCAGGCCGGCCCATCGGGCTCCTGGTGGCCAGCGCGCAACGGGCCGAGGTGCACCTGGCGGAGTCCACCCTGCGGACGGTGCGGGTGCCGCGCCATCGTGGCCGTCCACGGACCCGCCCCAAGGAGCTGGTGGCGGACAAGGGGTATGACAGCAAGGCGTTTCGGGTCCGCCTGCGCTGCCGGGGTATCCACCCCTGCATCCCAGAGCGGCGGGGGAAGCGGCCCCGGCGCGGGCGGAAGGCGGACTTGAGCGCCTACCGCCACCGCTGGGTGGTGGAGCGGTCCTTCGGCTGGCTGACTGGCTTCCGTCGCTTGCTGGTGCGCTGGGAGCGACGGGCGAACAACTACCTCGCTTTCCTCCTCTTCGCCGCAGCCTTGCTCGTCCTCAACGCCTTTTCGGGATGACCTCTATCTCCTTCCCCTTCCGGCCCGGCAAACATAATCCCATTGCCGTGGAGGCGGTTGACTTTGGAGGTGCAAGATATGAGCCTTCAGCAGCTTAAAGACGCTTGGAACAGAAATTGCTCCATCTGGCTTTGTACTCGGGCCACTTTTAGGGAGTGTTTAGTTAGAAATTTGTTTGGGGACAAAAATCTCTACTTTGGCAAAGATAAAACTAAGCAAGGTGATGTTTGTTTTCTTCTTCATGTTGGAGAAGACGCTTTGTATGGTCCTTTCATAGCAGTGTCTGATATTGGCTATAAATTAGAACCTGATGCCTGGCAGGGTAAATTCCCATATCAGATCAGGGTATCTCCCATAGGAGAGCCCCAAAAAATTGATAAAGCAAGCGTTGTTTTTGAAAAAATAGGTCTAACCCTTACTTCCCTTCCTCAGAGTGGAGCTAAAGTTCCTCAATTCGCTACCTATGGTCCTGAGGTTACTCGCAAGTTATTAGGGTATTTCCCCACGGTAGAAGCCTCAATGGAGCCTGTTCAAAATATTCAGGAAGGGCAGAGTGAGATTGCCTACATACACAAATCCAAGGCAGGGTTTGAAATTGTGGCTGGTCTTAATGATGTTAAAAAATTCATACGGGAGAGAATGCTGGAACCTTTCTTAGCGCCGGAACTAGCTGAAAAATACCGTCTGCCCGTCGGCGGTGGCTTGCTTTTGTACGGTCCTCCTGGTACGGGCAAAACCCTAATTGCCAAAGCGACTGCAAAGGAAATTGATGCCGATTTCGTTGAAATAACCCCATCTATTATTAGGGGTTTCCCAGGGGAGCCGGAACAACACTTAGAGCGCCTCTTCCAAAGGATACTTAACCTTCCCCGAGTCGTTATTTTTCTCGATGACGCAGAAGCACTGCTGGCCAAGAGGGAATTAGTTGAACACTCAACTGTAATGCAGAGGATTATTCCAGTATTTCTTTCTCTTTTCAGTAAAGTCCATGAAAGCAAGTCTCCAGTTTTGATTATTGCTGCAACAAACAAACCTCAAAGTATTGATGAGGCTTTTTTGAGACCAGGTAGGCTTGAGGAGAAACTTTTTGTGGGTCCTCCTGATTTAAAGGCACGTATAGAGCTTTTACGGCTAAAATTGGATGAAAGACCTTTATCTGACGAGCTAAAGGACGAGGAAAAGTTGAGAGGTATAGCCGAGCAGTTAGAAGGATGGACAGGAGCAGACATCGAGTTATTAGTTAACGACGTTGCAAGATCCGTTTTTAGGGAGGTCTTAAAACACTCTTCGAATATCAAGCCAATTGCTTTAACAGATATAGAAAGGGCTATTAGAGAACAACGGATACGGCCTTCATTGAGCCAAGACCAAGTGGATGAATTGAAAAAATGGGGTAAAAATGAGATTGAAACCAAGGATGATTATGAATTATCGTTTTGCAGAAATTGCCCTATGTGGAATGGCATCTAAAGTATCAAGAGGGCGGTAACCATGTCTTTGATTGTTGGCGATTCCGACGTTTTGGAGGGATGGTAGCGGTAGGACTTTATGGGCAGCTCTCTGTTAGAGAAGTGCTCCTCTTCCTCAGCAGGGCCGTCGCCGGCTATGTCTCCTTCAATCGGCTTACCCTGGGGACAGGGGCCGTGAAGGCGGAAAGGATCCAAGCACTGTCCTTGCCGGCACTTGAATATGCTGTCCCTCCTGCCGCTCCTGGTGGTACCCCTGCTGGGCCGGAGGCTTCAACGCCGAAGCCCGAGTTCCTCGTCACCGGGCGGGGACGACGATAGGTATACATTGCCAGCGTGGTCCTGCTGGTGCTCCTGGCGGCCTGAGGCGGGCTATCCGGGTGGGTTTATAAACAACTTGCCCGCCGGTTAGCACGGGAGCGATTTTTTAAGGAAAGGGCTAGAACCCCCTTTGAGGGCAACGGTGGTGTCTCCCGGTGGTTCTCATATCTATACCCTCAACACCTGGGCCCGTGAAGCCACGGAATACCGAGGGCACACGACTTCAGCAGCGCGGTCCTCGCCAGTTGGCGACAAGGCAGAGGAAGCCAGGAAGGGGTTGGCTCCCTCCTGGCTTCCTCTTCGTCACACCATCAGTTCGGGTTAGCGGCCTCACTCCAACCCCAGGAGCTTTAGCGATTCCCTGTGGATGATCCCCTCGAAAACCTCGTCGGGCACCTCCGGCAGGTGGTGCTCCCTGGCGAAGTCGTTGAAGTGGCGAAGGTGATGCAGGGTCTCCTCAGGCGTGGTTACGGGGTAGTCGGTGGCGAAGAGGAGCTTGTGGGTAATGCCCCACTCCCAGGCCAGCCGAAAGCCGTTGTAGCATGACCACGGCCGGTAAAACTGGGCCGACACATCGGCATACACGTTGGGATGCTTCCTTACCACCGCGATGGTGTCGGCATGCCACGGATGGCCCATGTGGGCCATCACTATCCGCAGCTCGGGGAAGGCCGTGGCGATCTCGTCCATCACCAGCGGGTAGGCGTAGCGCAGGGGGGCATCCCTCACCCCGGAGGTACCCTGGTGGAAGACGATGGGGAGCCCCAGCTCTTGGGCGCGGCCGTACACCCGTCTGGCCGCCGGCCCCAGGGGGTCGAAGTACTGATAGTTAGGCCCCAGCTTGATCCCCCGCAGCTTCAGGTCACCCACGCACCGTTCCATCTCATCCATCACACCGGCATCGTCCGGGTGCACAGACATGAAGCCGATGAGCTTATGCGGGGCCAGGGCCACCAGCGCCGCCGTCTGGTCGTTCACGTTCACGTCGTACTCGGTGTCTCCCAGGGCGCGGGTCCCATCCCTGTGGGGGGATGGTGCTATCCCGAAGACTATGGCCCTATCAACAGGCTTCATTGCCTCCAGGTAGTCCTGAAAGGTATAGGTAACCCGTACCGCTTTATCCGGCCTGAATACCTTGTTCCAGACCTCGCTTCCAGGAGGGACCGAGTCGCGGTGAGTGGGCACATGGGTATGGACATCGACGATCAACCTTGCTTCTCCTCTCTATCCTTGCGGGGTACCTCCGGTGAGGAAGCCCCCGTCCACTAAGATGCAGGTACCGTTGACGTAGTCTCCCAGGGGTGATACCAGGAACAGCACAGCCCTGGCTATGTCCTCTGGGGTACCTCCCCGGCCGCATGGGATCCAAGGCATGGCGTAGTCGGCGTACCCCGGCCCGCCGCGCAGGTGCTCCTGCTCTGGGGGCAGTAGGCGGCTGTCTATGTAGCCGGGGGCCACGCAGTTGCAATTGATCCTGTACTTTCCCAGGTCCAGGGCCAGGCTCATGGTCATGCGGATGAGCCCCGCCTTGCACACCCCGTACACCAGGTCGTCGGGCCAGGCGCGGTAGGCGTGGACGCTGCTGATGCTGACGATGCGTCCCCCGCCGCCCTGGCGGACCATCTCCCGCGCCGCCCCTTGGCTGCACAGGAAGTAGCCCTTCAGGGCGTTACCCACCTCAAAGTCCCAGTCCTCCTCGGTGATGTCCAGGGTGTGCTTCTTTATGCTGGCCACCGCGTTATTTACCAGGATGTCGATGCGCCCGTGGTGGGCGACAAACTCGTCCAGCATACGGTTGACGTCGCGGCTCTTGCTGATGTCGGCCAGGTGCCAGCTCACATCCCGGCCTGTCTCCCGCACCATACGCAGAGTGTCCTCAGCCGCCTGGTCCCGCTGGATATCGTTGATGCCTATGTCAGCGCCCTCCCTGGCCAGCATCAGGGCGATACCACGCCCAATCCCCGGCGAGAGCCGGTGATAAGCGCCTTCTTACCCTCTAAGAGCATGGCAAGCCCCCTAATTATAGCTTGGATGCACGGGACAGCTCTGAACCCAGCGACCCCTTTCCAGAGGAGCACTGACAGTAACCCCTGTTATCCTACCCTGGATCTTCCCGACGGCTGTTACTTGAACGCTGCCTCTATCTCCCTTTTGTCCTCTTCGGTCAGCCTCCATTGGGCGGCCTGAATGTTCTCCAGTATCTCCTCCGGCTTGCGTGTCCCCACCAGGGCCACGCTAACCACGGGGTTGGACAGGACCCAGGCCACCGCTAGTTGCGCCACCGTTCTACCCCTACGGGCAGCGATCACCTTCAGCTTGTCCACGATGTCCAGGTTACGCAGGAAGTGCTCACCCTGGAAGAGCGGCTGGCCGAAGGCCATACCCTGCCGCCGCCAGTCGTCCTCCCCGAACTTGGTGTCCTTGGTCATGGTGCCTGTCAGCAGGCCGTGGGCCAGGGGCCCGTACACCATGACCCCCAGCCCGTTGTCCCGGCAGAAGGGGAAGATGGCCGGCTCTGGACGCCTGTCAAAGAGGTGGTACCCCACCTGGTTGCAGACGATGGGGAAATGCAGGAGGCAGTCAGCCATCTGGGCAGGGCTGAAGTTGCTCACACCCCCGTACCGGATCTTCCCCTCCCTTTTGAACTCCTGGAAGGCCTCCATGGGCTCCTGCATGGGCCGGCTTTCATCCGGCCAGTGGATAAGATACAGGTCTATGTAGTCCGTGTTCAGCCGCTTCAGGCTATCCTCCAGGCACTTCCGCAGCCAGGCCTTGGAGCTGTTGCGGTCATTGCGCTTGGTCTCCGGGTTCCACTGGAGCCCCCCTTGGTCACCACTATCACATCCTTGCGGCGCTTGCCCAGGGCCTTGCCCAGCAGCTCCTCACTGTAGCCGTTTCCGTACACCGCAGCCGTGTCGTAGAGGGTCACCCCTGCATCCAAGGCAGCGTGGATAGCCCTCACCACCTCCTGGTCGTCAAAGGCGCCGTAGTGGCCCCTGCCCATGGGCCAGCCACCAAAGCCTATCACCGACGTCCTTAAGTCCGACTTCCCAAAGGTACGCGTCTCCATGCCACCCCTCCTTTGCTGGGATATGGTGCCGCCTTGTCTCCACCCTCCTTCGTCAGCCCAATAATGTAATCCAGGGCAAGGGCCGTGGCAAGAACTCCACCCATCACCGCCGACAGGGCCTATAGGGCACCTTGACGCCAGCCTGCCGCGGGGGTAACGTATGGCGTGCCAGTTTTGTTCGGGGCAAGGTGGGGAGACCCCCTGGGAGTCCGATACCCCGGTTGAGAGACTGCGCCGGGAGGGTTGTGGCCTCGCGACCCCGCAGGCCTCTGTGGCCAATAAGTCCCGCCGATGGTCCAGGGCCCCGCTCTGCCCACGCCCAAGGATAGTACCAGGGGTGTGCGGGTAAGCCCACACCTCGCTCAAGGAGGAGTAGATGGCCAACTTCAGGTCCGACGAGGAGCGGTTCAAGCTAATACGGGAGAAGCTGTACACGGCGGTGGTCTGCGACATCCTGGACTCCCTGGGCTTTCGCAACCAGGCCATGCGCGAGACCATACGCCCCGTTCATCCCGACCACGTGGTGGTGGGCCGGGCCAGGACCTTCCTGTGGACGGAGGTGTTCGAGCCCCCCGCCGACCCCTACACCAAGCTCATCGAGGCCATGGACTCGCTGAGGCCCAACGACGTGGTGGTGCAGAACACGGACTACTCTGGTCGCATCGTCGCCTGGGGAGAGCTTATGTCAACAGCCGCCGTTGCCAGGGGCTGCACCGGCGCCGTGGTGGATGGCCTCATCCGGGACGTGAAGATGATCCTGAAGCTGGGCTTCCCCATATTCGCTCGGGGGTTCCGGCCGCTGGACTCAGCGGGCCGCGGCGATATCGTGGCCTACGATGTCCCCATCCGCTGTGGCGAAGTGGACGTCCGCCCCGGCGAAATCGTCTTCGGCGACTACGACGGCGTGGTGGTCATCCCCCGAGAGGTGGAAGACGAGGCCCTGGCCAAGGCCCTGGAGAAGGTGCAGGGAGAGAACGTTACCAGGGAGGAGCTCCGCCAGGGCAGGCTTCTCCGGCAGGTCTATGAGAAGTATGGCATTCTCTAGCGGCTGGCTTTCTAGAGCAAAGACGGGGTCCCTTAGCACCTATGTTTCTTGGTGAACTAGCCGCCCTGGGTTCGGCGGCGGGCTGGGCAGCCAGCAGCACCCTGGTGAAGAACTCCCGAGGACGCATCGGCGCCCTCTCCATCAGCGCTGTGCGCAGCCTCACGGGGGCCGCCACGGCTGTCCTGGTGGCCGCCACGGCAGGGCACCTGCTACTCATCGGCCAGATACCTCCAGGCAGCGTCGCCATTCTCCTGGCCAGCAGCCTGGCCACCATGGCCGGGGATGTGATGTTCGTCCGGGGGATAATGGCCGACAACATCTCCCGGGTGTTCCCCACGGTCACCAGCCTTTACATCTTGTTTAGCGTGGTGGCCAGCGCCATCTTCGCCGACCAGCAGATCACGCCGCTTACCGTCCTGGGAGGCTTCTTTGTCCTGATAGGCGTGTACCTCACAGCGGGCAGGGAGAGTAACGAAGCTGCCGATGCCAAGAAAGGGCGCGGGCTCTCCTGGCAAGCCCTGGGCTTCTCCGTGGGGGCCGCCCTGCTGTGGACCGTCAGCCTCATGGGCATTGACCACGGGTTGAAGGATGCGGACCCCTTGGCGGCCACGGCCATGCGCAATATGTTCATAGCAATAGGGCTGTTCCTGCTGGCTACCCTCACGGGGAGTCTGCGGAGGCAGCCCTGGTCCCGCCAGGACCTGAGGAACCTGCTGCTAAGCGGGGTAGGCTGGGGCATGTCCTCCGTCCTCTTCATAGTGGCCCTGAAGCTAAGCTCGCCAGGCACCGTGGCTATCCTCAGCTCCAGTTCACCCATCTTCGTGGTGCTCATCGCCTACCTGTTCCTCCACGAGCGCATCACCCTGCGAGTGGGTGGAGGGACGGCCATATGCCTGTTGGGTGTTTACTTGACCATATGACGGGCCAACGGCTGCTCCCTGTTGTGGGAAGTCGCGGGTATTCCGCACATCACACTGACCACCTCCCCCGGGACAGTGAACGGCCTCAGTAGGGCACCCGACGGCAGGTGCACCCTGTTGGAGAGGGAGAAGCCCACAGGATGTGGGTGGGGCCGGGGGTTCGGGGGTGTCCCCCGAAAACCCATCGAGGGCGGGCGGGCCAAACCCAATCCTTCTCGGGTGGCCAGATGTAAGGCTACAGGATGGTGGCCCTAGGTCAAGGCTGGCCTAGAACAGGGGGAGTGCAGAGGGGGCTGCCCCTCTGCTAGGGGTCCCAGGGGATTCTCCCCTGGGACGCCCCGAGGGCGGGTGGGTGGGTCGAACACACCCCTTCTTGGGTGCCGAAAGTGCGGCTACATGGTAGCGCCCTTACAAGGACCAATGGCTGATAACAGGGGGGATGCAGAGGGGGCTGCCCCTTCTGCCAGGGGTACCAAGGGAGAATCCCCAAGGCCTCGCCCTTGACCCACACTTCCCTGAGGTGGTCACTAAGGTTATGTGACCAGGGATAGTGAAGAGTGGGTGCAGGGCGTGCCCTGCCAGGGTGGGTGTGACCAAACACAATCCTTCTTGGGCACCCAAAGAGGAGGGTCCAGGGCTGTGCCCTGGTGCAGGGCGTGCCCTGCCAGGGCGGGTCTTGCCCAACTTCGCCCGTCACCCCTACAGAAGTAGGGTGCTAGCCCGCCTTGACACGCCCCACAGCCGTGGTATCATTACGAATACCACCCACCCACTGGGGGGTGAGTTTCCAAACCATTTGGTAGCCGCTGGGACCTTCATGGCCGAGACGGCGATAGTACAAATAAAGACCCTTCAGGCGCCTTCCGCCACTCTGTGGGGAAGGCGCCTTTGGCTTTCACAGGGTGGCCCGTGGGTATAACCGCCATCCCTGGCATCGAGGTCGGGCACTATACCGACGCTGCCTCGGCCACGGGCTGCACCGCGGTCCTGTGCCGACGGGGGGCGGTGGGCGGAGTGGACGTGCGAGGCGGGGCCCCCGGCACCCGTGAGACCGACCTCCTTCGGCCCACCACCTTGGTGGAGCGCGTCCACGCCATCCTTCTCACGGGGGGCAGCGCCTTCGGGCTGGACGCGGCCTCGGGAGTGATGCGCTACCTGGAGGAGCAGGGCCTGGGCTTCCGTCTGGGTCCGGTGAAGGTCCCCCTGGTGCCCACCGCGGTTATCTTCGACCTGTCCCTGGTCACCCCCAAGGTCCGCCCCGGCCCTGAGGAAGGTTACAGGGCCTGCCTGGCCGCATCTTCGGCCCGGGTCCAAGAGGGCAGCGTGGGGGCGGGCACCGGCGCCACCGTGGGCAAGGCCCTGGGGATGAAGCGCGCAGTCAAGGCGGGACTGGGTACGGCCCTAGTGGAGCTTCAAAACGGCGTCCTTGTAAGCGCCCTCATGGTGGTCAACGCCTATGGCGGGGTGGTGGACCACCGTACCGGACAACTACTGGCCGGCCCCAGAGGCGAAGGCGGCTTCTGCGACACCACCGAGCTTCTTCTCAAGGGTCAGGCCCGTCTGCCCAGGGCCCAGGCCACCAACACCACCATCGGAGTGGTGGCCACCAACGCCAACCTCACCAAGGAGCAGGCCAACCGGCTTGCCCAGTCGGCCCACAATGGCCTGGCCATGACCATCCGCCCCTGCCATACCATGGTGGACGGTGACACCGTCTTTGCCCTTGCCACGGGAGAGGTGCGCTCCTCCCCCGAAATGATGGCCCTGGGCGCCGCAGCCGCCGAAGCCACGGCCCAGGCCATC
>DAOUBE010000271.1:0-4192 GCA_034432835.1 Dehalococcoidia bacterium
GAACGAAACGGTTAAAGAGGGCCTCATCACCTTGGAAAGAGTCCAGGTGATCAAGTACAAGCATCGGGAAGAACGGTGATTCGGCCCTACTCCACCTTGACTGCCGTGGCGTACACCAGGACCTCGGAAGCGCTACGCATGACGTCGGAGGTCACGAACCGGACCCCCACGATGGCGTTGGCGCCCAGGGCCTGGGCATACGCCACCATGGGCTGGACAGACTGGTCCGGGCCTGGGCCATGAGCTCGGCGTACCCTTTGATCTCGCCCTCGTTGCGTTCCGCAGTGACAATAGTCACCTGACAGCTCCTTTCTGTGGGTCTCTCCTTGGATTCCCCCGACCGGTGGGTGTTACAGGCCCAGCTTGCCCGGGTTCATGATGTTGTGGGGGTCCAGGGCCTCCTTGAGGGCCCGCACCACCTCCAGCCCCACACCCATCTCCCGGGCCACCAAGTGGGCCAGTTTGACACCTACACCATGGCAGTACTCCATGGAGCCTCCCAAGTCCTGGGCCTTCTCCAGCACCCTGTCCACCACCTGGGCCAGTCTATCGGCATCGGGTCCGGAAGGCCCGCCGGTGGGGACCAGGAACAGGGAGAAGAACTCGGGGCGAGTCCAGATGGCGTACTCCCGAACCTCGACACCATGCTGGGGTAGGTAGTCTTGGCACCAGTGCTTGTACTCCAGTACGCGGGAGGAGGGCAGGGAGACGTGTAGGTAGTCGAAGCCACGGCCCCGGCGGGAGGGCCTGGGCCGGCGGGCGGCGCCGCTGTTGGTCCGCTCGGCCTTGAACCGCAGGGCGATGTCGTACCGGGTATCCCAGTAGTGGACCGTCTCCTCCGGCCCCAGGTCGCGGCCCCCGGCCTGGAGGCAGACACGGCGAACACCCTGCTCCTGACCCTCCACCTCCTCAGCAGTCCCCTCGAACATCAGGTAGAGAAGCACGCCGCCGTTGTCGCCGTAGCGCTCCTCCGTCAGGTCGAGGAGGGCTGGCCGCAGGCCGCGGTTGAAGAACTCCACCACGGCGTGAAAGCCCTGGTCGAAGCTGTCGAAGGCGAAGGTGGTGAAGGAGCGCTTCTCGGGCAGGGGGAACACCTGGAGGGTGGCACGGGTGATAATACCGAAGGCCCCTTCGCTGCCGATGAACAGGTGGTTCAGGTTGGGGCCAGAGGCGTACTTGGGCACAGCCCTGGTGTCCAGCACCTGACCACTGGGCAGCACCACCTGCAAGCCCAGCACCTGGGCGCCCATGGGCCCGTAGCGGGAGGCCCGGTACCCGACGCCGTTGGTGGAGATAGCGCCGCCCACGGTGGCTATGGGGACGCTCCAGGGCTCGTGGCCCAGCATGAGACCGTGCTGCTCCAGGTGTTGCTGGAGCTTCTCCAGGATGATGCCGGCCTCCACGGTGGCGGTGAGGGCGAGGGGATCTACCTCTAGCACGCGGTCCATCCGCTGGAGGTCCACCACCATACCGCCCCGAACAGGCACGGCGCCGCCCATGACCCCGGTGCCCCCACCATGGGGTACCAGGGGCAGCCCGTGCCGAGCAGCGAACTTGACCAGGTCGGCCACCTGCTGGGTGGAGCGAGGGGTGACTACCACCTGGGCCCGCCGCTCCAGGAGAGGGGCAGCCCGGAAGGCCCGGAAGGGGCTCAGGGCATCGGTGGAGTACTGTTGCAGGTCCTCGGGCCGGGTGAGGACGTTCTCCCGGCCCAGGAGAGCTACTAATGGCTCCAGCAAGTCAGAGTCCATGGTTTCATCATTAAGTTACCACAGCCACGGCGTCAGGCAAGCCCTGGGGGCCTGTTCGGCTGGGGTGGTGGCCTTCACACTACCTAAAGGCTGGCAAGGGCGTACCTGCATCATGGCCTGATTGGTGATGCTAGAAGGGAGGCGGAAGACGATAGAGAGGGAGGCTGTAGGGAGGGGGAAAGGGGGCCCCCAGGGGTGCAGGGGACAGGTCCCTGCTAGGGGTGCCAGGGGAGAATCCCCAAAGGCTCGCCCTTGACCCACACTTCCCTGAGGTGGTCACTAAGGGTATGTGACCAGGGAAGGTGAAGAGTGGGTGCAGGGCATGCCCTGCTGGATGGGACCAACACAACCCATCTTGGATATCCAAAGGGAAGGGTCCAGGGCTGTGCCCTGGTGCAGGGTGCACCCTGCCAGAGCGTGCCCTGCTCGAGGGCAGGTGGGCGGGAGAAACCACAATCCTTCTGGCTGTCCGAGCGAGGGTCCAGGGCGCGGCCTGGCCTACCACCAGATCTTGCCCTTGGCCTCGTCCTTCATCTCGCCGTAGTCCTTGGTCCAGAGGTTGGTAGAGAGGTACTTCCAACCGCCGTCGGCCAGGAGGCAGACAATGTTGCCCTTCTGCATGCGCTGGGCCAGGCGTAGGGCGCAGCAGACCACGGAGCCGGAGGAGATGCCGGCGAAGATACCCTCCTGGTGGAGGAGCTCCTTGGTATAGCGGAAGGCCTCGGCGCTGGTGATCATGATGCGGGAGTCCAGTAGGGACAGGTCCAGGATGGGTGGAATGAAGCCCTTCTCCAGGTCCCGGAGGCCCTCGATGTAGTCGTCGGGCTCTGGGGCCACGGCCACTACCTTGACCTTGGGGTTGTGCTCCTTAAGGCGCCGCCCCGTGCCCATAAGGGTGCCGCCGGTGCCTAGACCGGCCACAAAGACATCCACGTCGGGCATGTCTCTTATAATCTCCATAGCCGTGGTCTCGTAGTGGGCCAGGGGGTTAGCCTCGTTGCCGTACTGGTAGGGCATGAAGTAAGACTTGTCCTCGGCGGCCATCTCCTGGGCCACGACGATGGAGCCGTTGGTGCCCATGCGGCCATCGGAGTACACAATCTCGGCGCCGTAGGCCTTGAGGAGCTGGGTACGCTCGGGGCTGACGTTTTCGGGCATGACCACCTTGACGCGGTAGCCCTTCATGCGGCCCACCAGGGCCAGGGCGATGCCAGTGTTGCCGCTGGTGGGCTCCAGGATAGTCTTGTCAGGGGTAAGGGTGCCCTCCCGCTCCGCCTTTTCGATCATATATAGGGCGATGCGGTCCTTAACACTCCCCGTGGGGTTCTGCCCCTCCAGCTTGACGAAGATGCGGACCCCGTTGTTGGGCTTGAGGTGCCGCAGCTCCACCAGGGGAGTGTTCCCGATAAGCTCCAGGACGTCTTTTCTTAACATGGAGTTAGCTTCAGGCCTTTCTACCTTCCGTTGTTGGCGTGAGGTATGGGGGCTCCGCAGAAGGCCTCGTAGTCTATCAGCTCCTTGATGGTGGGGTTGTCCCCGCAGAGGGGGCACTTGGGGTTGCGACGGACCTTGACCTCACGGAACTCCATGCTCAGGGCGTCGATAATCAGCAGCCGGGAGGTCAGGGTGCGGCCGATGCCCAGTATGAGCTTAATGGCCTCGATGGCCTGTATGCTGCCTACCAGCCCTGTCAAGGCACCCAGCACGCCGGCCTCGGCGCAGTTGGGGACCTCGCCCGGAGGGGGAGGAGCTGGGAAGAGGCAGCGGTAGCAGCCGTGGCCGGGAACGTACACCGTGGCCTGGCCGTCGAATATTAGGATGCTGCCGTCCACCAGGGGCTTGTCCAGCAGGTAGGAGGCGTCGTTGACCAGGTAGCGGGTGGCGAAGTTATCGGCGCCGTTGATGACGACGTCGTACTTAGAGATGATGTCCATGGCGTTGTCGGACATGAGGGGGGTCTCGTGGACCTCCACCTTCACGTCGGGGTTGTAGGCCTGGATGGTCTCCTTGGCGGACACCACCTTGGGTCGGCCCACGTCATCGGTCTGGTGCAGGATCTGGCGCTGGAGGTTGGACAGGTCCACGACATCGAAGTCCACTATGCCGATGGTGCCCACGCCCGCCAGGGCCAGGTAGAGGGCGGAAGGGGAGCCCAGGCCGCCGGCGCCTATAATGAGGACTTTGGACTCCATGAGCTTACGCTGCCCCCTGCTGCCTATCTGGGGCATGATGATGTGCCGGCTGTATCGCTTTACTTGCTGTGGCGTCAGTGGCAGTACCTGGGCCATCGTTAGTCTCCTTCCCGAATCCGGGTTTTTCACCGGATAGTTAAGCATAAAAAGGCCCGTTCTCCAACCCCTTGTACTGGTTCAGTACATATGAGACAGTCGGGCTATTTTAGGGACCAGTTCTGGGTGGTGCTTAGTAAGATACTGGGCTGG
>DAOUBE010000272.1:0-4181 GCA_034432835.1 Dehalococcoidia bacterium
CTGAGTGTGTAGGTAGCTCCGCTTCTCCAACGACGCTATGAATTGGTCGCCACTGAGGACCACTCCACAGTGCACCCTGGGTTGAGTATCATGGTCCTTGAGGCAGGAGCACCGCCCTGCGGAAGCCATAGCCCGCTCCACAAGCTGGCTACTGGCCTGGAACCCCAACTGCCCTTTCCGCATGATGGGGGTCGAGGGCGTTCCCAACCGTACCTGCAGCGGGACCTCCCCCGGCGCCAGCCCCAGGGGCGTGACGTCGAAATCGTGCTGTATCGCCCTTTCTGACACCACCACGTCCCCGATGTTCAGCCCGGGAGCGATGGCCGCCGCCGTCCCGACGTTGAAGATGGCCTCCACCTGGTGCCGGTCTAGGAGAGACTGGACGGCCCTGGCGGCGTTCACCTTGCCCACGCCGCTACGGCAAAGAAAGAGCTGGTGCCAGCCGAAGGCTACGGGCAGCACCGAGCCTTCGCCAAAGTCCTCCTCCAGCCCCGTACCGACGGCCTCGGCAAAGGGCTCCAGCTCCTCGTACAGCGGCGCTATCACCCCTACTCTCATGGCCGGGCCGCCGCCCCGGTGACCAGTCTGGCGTTGACCACGTCCACCAGGCCCATGTCGGTGAGCTTCAGCTCAGGGATGACGGGCAGGGCCAGGAAGGAGAGGATGGAGAAGGGAGAGGGTGCCACGCACCCCAGCTCCTGGGCCAGCCGCTCCAGCTCCTCTATCTTTGCCGCCACCTCCTCCAGGGGCCAGGTGGAGAGCAGGCCGGCGACGGGCAGGGGCAGGGAGTCCAGGGCGCGGCCTTGGGCGGCCACGGCCAGCCCGCCCTGGTTGGCCTCCACCTCCTTGACGGCGGCGTAGATGTCCTGGTCCTCCACGCCCACCACCACGATGTTATGGGAGTCGTGGGCCACTGACGTTGCCAGGGCACCCTTCTTCAGCCCGAACCCCTTCACCAGCCCCACGCCGATGTTCCCCGTGGCCTTATGGCGTTCCACCACCACCAGCTTCAGCAGGTCTCGCTCTACATCGGGGACAACGGTCCCGTTCCTCCGGGCCACCCGCTGGTCCAGCCACCGCGTGACTATCTGCCCTGGTATGATCTCGATGACGGGGAATATATCGCCCTGGTGCTTCAGGGCCAGGTCGGCCACGGTGAAGGGCTTCACGTTCACCGTCCGGAGCATATCAGGCTTGAAGGGGACCCGCCCTCGGAACAGGGGCTTGCCGTCCTGGGCCACCAGCCTTCCTCGATAGTACACGGCGCTGATGGTGAAGCGCCTCAGATCATCCAGCACCAGCAGGTTGGCCCAGTAACCGGGGCCGATGCCTCCCAGCCCGTCCAGTCGGAAGTATCGGGCCGGGTTAATGGTGGCAAGCTGGACCGCCCGCACCGGGTCCATCCCCAGAGAGATGGCCTTGCGCACCACGGCGTCCACGTCGCCATCGTGATAGATATCCTTGGCGTTGCGATCGTCCACCACCAGCATGCAGCGGTGGTAGTTGCCATCGTTGACCAGGGGCAGCAGCTCCTCCAGGTTCTTCTCGGCGGAGCCTTCACGGATCATCAGGTGCATGCCCCGGCGCAGCTTCTCTAGCCCCTCCTGGTACTGGGTGGTCTCGTGGTCCGAGCCTATGAGGGGGCAGAGGTAGGCGTTCAGCGCCTTGCCGGTGACCCGGGGGGCGTGGCCGTCTTTGACACGGTTGGCGGCAGCCTCCAGTTTGCTCAGGGTATAGTCGTCGCCGGCGATGACGGCGGGGAAGTTCATGACCTCGCCCAGCCCTATGACCCCCCGCCAGCGTAGGGCGCGGCGGATGTCCTGGGGGCCCAGCTTGGCTCCGGAGGTCTCCAGCTCCGTGGCTGGCACACACGACGGCGCCACGATGAGCAGGTCCAGGGGCACCCGGCGGGCGCAGTCCATGATGTAGCGCATGCCCTCCAGGCCCGAGACGTTGGTCACCTCGTGCAGGTCGGTTATGGCGGCCAGGGTGCCGTGGGGGACCACGGCCCGGGCGTACTGGTCCACGTGGAGGTAGGTGCTCTCCAGGTGGAAGTGGCCGTCTATGAGGCCCGGGGCCAGGTACTTGCCTCGGAGGTCTATCACCTCCCTGGCCTGGCGATATTCCCCCACCCCGGCGATGCGGCCTCCGTACACGGCCACGCTGGCCCGCTCCAGCTCGCCGGTAAAGGTGTTCACGATGGTGGCGTCGGCCAGCACCAAGTCGGCGGGGGCGTCGCCCCGGGCCACGGCGATGAGCCTTTTCATGTCCATGGCGCTACTCCTTCAGGACGTAGATATCCGGGAGGTGGCGGTACTGTTGGTCCACGTCCAGTCCGTACCCCACCAGGAAGCGGTCGGGGACGGCGAACCCCCGGTAGTGGATGGGCACCTCCACCTGGCGCCGGGAGGGCTTGTCCAGCAGGACGCACACCCTCACCGAGGCTGGCCCGTCCCTTTGCAGGCGTCGGAGCAGGTAACTGGCGCTGAGGCCCGTGTCCACGATGTCTTCCACCACCAGGACGTCCCTGCCTCTGGCCGGCGTGCGCAACCACCTCCTCACCTTAACCCGGCCCGTGGAGGCTGTGGAGGCATAGCTCTCTAGTTGCACGAAGTCTATGTTAACGGGGATGGTGAGGTGCCGCACCAGGTCTGCCACGAAGATGAAGGAGCCGCACAGCACACCCACCACCAGGGGGCACTTGCCCTGGTAGTCACGGCTCACCTCTCCAGCCAGGCGCTCCACCGACTCGTGGATCTGGCGGGAGGACAGGAACAGCTCCAGGTTCTCCTGCGTTCGCAGCGTGGTCACATCAGGACTATAGCAACGCCCCCCAAGGGTGTCAACGAAGGCCTGGCCCAGGTATCCACCTCCTCGGAGCCTGGGTTGGTACCCCACACTCCACAAGAGGGGCCTTGCCTCTTTGGACTCCCCTGGAATGGTTCCTCGGTACTGTTTCTTGAGGGTGGGGTGGAGACTACTACAGCCCCAGCGCCTAGTCCTGTATCAGAATCAGGGACCTGGGCTCCTGCCCGGTGGCCATGCGCTTTACGTTCTCCACGGTGAACTGGGTGATGTTACGTGTGGTCTCCATGCTGCCCCCGGCGGTGTGGGGAGTGAGTACTACGTTATTCAGCTCCATGAGGGGGTTGTCCGGCTGGATCGGCTCCTCCTCGAAGACGTCCAGCCCGGCGGCGGCGATGCGCCGCTTCGCCAGGGCATCGTACAGCGCCTTCTCGTCCACCACGGGGCCGCGGCAGGTGTTGATGAGCACCGCTGTGGGCTTCATCAGGCTGAACTCGCGGGTGCTGAACATGTGGCGGGTCCGGTTGTTCAGCGGCACGTGAAGGGTGACGATGTCCGAGGTCCGGAGGAGCTCCTCCAGGGATACCCGCGTTACCCCCAGCTCCTCCTCCAGCTTCTTGGGGAAGGTGCGGATGTCATGGTAGATGATGTTGGCCCGCCAGGTCTTGAGCCTCCGGGCCACCTCCTGCCCGATGTGCCCCAGGCCCACGATGCCTATGGTCTTCCCCGTTATCTGCTGGAACTCCCAGCGCTTGACCTCCGTGTCCCACCGCCGATGCATCAGGCTGCGCCAGCTATTGACCAGGTCACGGTACACGGCCAGCATGAGCAGGATAGTGTGCTCGGCCACCGAGTCCTTGATGGCTTCAGAGTTGTTGGCGATGCGCACGCCCATCTCGCTGAGCGCCTTCACGTCCAGGTAGTCAAACCCCGCGCTCATGAGCTGGATGTACTTGAGGGTGGGGATCCTGCGCAGCAGCTCCATGGAAGGGGGTGGCCAGCCCAGAATGGCGATCTCAGCCCCCTTACACTGCTCCGCTACCTGCTCCACTGGCCCAGTACTGTCCACCAACGCGATGGAAAGCCCAGCCGACTTCAGGCCGTTGAGCAGGTCATCGGAGGGCATACGCTTCAGGGAAGCCAGAAGCACTATCTTGCCAGCCATGTACTCCTCCTTATCCGGTAGCAGCTTGGCACGGCCCAGGACCCCCTGGTGGTGCCGGGACATAAGATACGACTCCAGGGCCACACTGTCCATAGCGCGGGCCGGGGGCGGCCTTCCTGAAAAAGTTCAGATAGATATGAGACAGTAGGCGTGGAAAAGTAGAAGCAGAAGGGGCCACACTTCTGGGTGAGAATAGACCAGAAAGGAGGTG
>DAOUBE010000273.1:0-2238 GCA_034432835.1 Dehalococcoidia bacterium
CACCTCCTTTCTGGTCTATTCTCACCCAGAAGTGTGGCCCCTTCTGCTTCTACTTTTCCACGCCTACTGTCTCATATCTATCTGAACTTTTTCAGATACCGCCCAGGGGGTTCTGTGTCTGTACGGGGAAGTCTTCTCATGCCACCCTGAAGGGGTGCCAGGGGCCGCCCCTTCGCTTCGCTGGGGATAGCTCCGGTGGGACATGGGCAGGGTGCACCCTGCACCCACTTACGAGCAGCGAGAAGAGGTGTGGTTGGTCCCACCCACCAGGCAGGGCACACCATCCACCCACTCTTCACCTTCCCTGGTCACATACCTTCACTGACCACCTCAGCGAGGCGTGGGTCAAGGGCGAGCCCTTGGAGATTCTCCCCTGGCACCCCTGGCAGAGGGGGTATCCCCTCTACCCTTCCCCTGGCCTTGTCGCCGGCCGCTCCTTTCTGCTTGGAAGTGGGCAGTCTTTGCCCGCTTTAGGCTGTGATGTGAAACCATCCTCATGCAAGCACTACTCCCGCTAGTCCCCCTTCCCTGGCGCCAGCGATGCTGGTAAACTTCCCGTCGGCCAATGCTCTCGCACCCCCGCTGCCGATGCCCTCCGGTAAAGAGGACCTCGGAGGCTGGAGGAGAAAAGGAGGTGGTGTATGGTCTATGAGATGCGCATCTACGAGTGCGTCCCGGGCAGGCTGCCCGCCCTGAACGACCGGTTCTCCAAGCATACCCTGGGTTTCTTCAAGAAGCATGGTATCAAGGTGGTGGGCTTCTGGACCGACGACATCGGCACCACCAACCGCCTCATCTACATCCTGGCCTACGACAGTCTGGCCGACCGGGAGAAAAAGTGGGGAGCCTTCGCCTCGGACCCCGAGTGGCTCAAGGTGCGCGCCGAGACAGAGAAGGACGGGCCCATAGTGGCCAGGGTGATCAACACCATCATGCGGCCCACGCCCTATTCCCCCATGCAGTAGAGGCCCCACGGTTCAGGGGGTGCTATACTGATGACAACCTTGGGGGAGGGTGGGCTGGTCCCCCTCTCCCTAGGGCCCCGGCCTGGACACGATCAGCCCTTTTCTCTCTTCCCTACTCTCTAACAAGGAGGCGACGGTGCGTAAGAATACCGTGAAGGAAAAGCTTCAGGCAGGCCAGCCCAGCATCGGGAGCTGGCTCTCCATTGGCCACTCCCTGTCGGCGGAGATGATGGCCCACGCCGGCTTCGACTGGCTCACCATCGACACCGAGCACACCGCCACGGACTTCAGCATTCTTCTCCCCATGCTCCAGGCCATCTCCACCACCAGCACCATCCCCTTCGTCCGAGTCCCCTGGAACGATCCCTGGCCCATCAAGCGGACGCTGGACCTGGGGGCCTACGGCGTCGTTATTCCCGACATCGCCACGGCCGAGGAGGCCAAACAGGCCGTGGGCGCCTGCCGCTACCCGCCGGTGGGTTACCGGGGCATCGGCGCGGTGCGAGGCAACCTCTACGGCGGGCCGGACTACTACGAGAAGGCCAACGAGGAGATCATGGTGGTGCTGATGATCGAGAGCCGGGAGGGGGTGGAGAACGCCGAGGAGATCATGCGTGTTCCAGGGGTGGACGCGGTGTTTATAGGCCCCAACGACCTGGCCGCCTCCCTGGGGGTACCCCTGGGGCTGAACAACCCCCATCCGGAGCACAAGGCGGCGGTGGCCAAAATCCTGCAGGCGGGCAAGAAGACGGGCGTGCCGGTGGGTATCCACTGCCAGGACGCCGACGAGGTGAACATGCGCATCGAGCAGGGGTTCCTGTGGCTAGCCCTGGCCGGCGATGGCCGTTTCCTGGCCGGGGGTGCCCGGGAGCAGCTCCGCAAGGTGAAGCTACCCGCACGGGTCCAGGGAGCCAAGGGCCCGGCGTACTAGGTGGGGCCCGGACCCACATCGGGAGCCGGGACGTGGCCTTGGGGTAGGCCGCTGGGGGTATAGGTATACGGGGCCCTTTAAGGTGTCCCCAGCCCGCCTATTGTCGCTATGTCCCCCACTTCTATACCCCTCTCCCTGGCTTGGCCGGCGTTGATCTCCAAGACGTACTTCACCGGAGCAGGCGGCGTGTAAACTGGTAGCTCGTTGGCCGGGGTCCCCGGCTGGTGGGGTACGTCGGCCTCGATGCCGATGACACGCCCCTGGGCGTCTATCCACACCATGTCCAGGGGGAACCGCATCTCGAACATCCAGAATCCCACCACCACGGGCTCGTCGAAGATA
>DAOUBE010000274.1:0-5405 GCA_034432835.1 Dehalococcoidia bacterium
TTCTGGTCTATTCTCACCCAGAAGTGTGGCCCCTTCTGCTTCTACTTTTCCACGCCTACTGTCTCATATCTATCTGAACTTTTTCATAACGAATTGTACAATCTCTTTACCTGTCTGCCAGGCACCCGATGGCCCTAGTAGAATGGGGGCACCTACGGCCCTGTACGGAGTCGGGGCCGAAGCCATAGCGGCTGCTCGGTAGGGTGGGGGAACCCCGCCCCAGGATAGCGTTATGAGAAGACCAGGCCATCACACCCTGCCTCCGCCCAAAAGATTGCCCCGGCCGGGCACCATAAGCCAGGCCGCCCTGCTGGTAGCTGCCCTGGTCCTGTCCTGGGGCGTCCTGTCCTCGGCTGGGGCCATCCGGGGGCGCGGTATCGAGCTCAACGCCTCCGCCGCCTACGAGGCCCGCACAGGCTCCTGGGCTTATGTCTGGGACGACGCGGTGTCGCCCGGCGCACCCAAGCCCCCGGAGAGGCTGTCCTGGGTCCAGTTGCTCCTGGTTGGCCTGACCAACCTCACCGGCGACATCAACGTCTCCATGCGACTGGCGCTGGTCCTTCTGCTGGTGGTCGCCCTTTTTTCCGCCTACAGGCTGGTCTTGCACCTCACGGGCAGCCACCTGGCCGGGCTCCTTGCGGCGGTGGTGTACGGGTACAACGGCGGTGCTCCTTACCAGGAAGACCTGTTGGTCACCGCGGGCTATGGCCTGGCGCCCCTGGTGTTCCTGACCCTGGACAGGCTGCTGGCCGGCCGGCGGCTCCTGGATGTCCTCTTATTTGCCCTGGCCTACGCCGCCTTCTTCACCGTTGGGGCTCCTTCCATGTTCTACGTCTTCAGCCTCGTGCTGCCGGCGTACCCCCTGGCCCGCTGGGTGGCCTGGGGGCGGGGGCACCGTCCCGCGGTAGCCCTCAGGCTGGCCGGACAGGATGCGGCGCGGCTGGGCTTGGCGGTGCTGCTGGTGGCCCTCCTGGGGGGCTACTACCTGGCCGCCCAGGTCGTCTCGGGTTGGGGTGATGCCGCCGGGCCTACCCTGGCCGTCCAGGAGGCCGCCGAGCGCTCTATCACCCTGTGGGACGCAGTGGTGGTGGACCTCTCCAAGGAGTTCCCCCTGGGCGTCACCTCCGCCAAGGTAGCCACCCTGCTAGTAGCCCTGGTCGCCCTGTCCGTCATCCTTTACCGCCGGTCCTACTGGGTCACCGCCTTCTTCGTCATAACCCTAGTTTCCATAGGCCTCTCCCTCCTCTCCGGTAGGCCGGGTTCGCCCTTGCCCGCCCCTTTGGCCTCCCACTGGGGCGCCGTCACCCTTCTGGGCTACGCCGTGCTGACAGGGGCGGCGGCAGGCTGCACCGCCAGGCTGCCCCCGAGGCTGGGTGGCCTGGGGGCGTACAGGGAAAGGCTGCGGGCCGCCCTGTACCTGGTCCCCTTGCTGGCCGTGGCCGTGGTGGTGGCCGGGGCCGCCCTGGTCCACCTGGAGGGCACCCGGCGATGGCTGACGACCTACCAGTTGCCCGAAAGCTACCAGGCCCCCTTCCGGTGGCTGGCCTCTCAGGAGGAGGCTGCCGTGGCTACCACCCCCTTCCTGGCCACCCAGGTGCGGGACGACCTGTCCCTGGCCTCCAGCGACTACGGCCGGCTCCTCACCATAGAGGTAGCGGGCAAGGTGCGATGGCAGGGGGCCACAGCAGGCTCCCCACTGCCAGGCCTGGAGGGTGGGGGGCCCACCGGCCCCGGAGGCGGCCTCCGGTTGCACTACCAGGGCCCAACGACGGTGCAGGATGGCTCGGTGCTCCTGGCCTCGGGCCAGTGGGAGCACTTTGTCCTGGACGCTACCGTGCGGCTCCTCCAGTCCAGCAGCGATGAAGGCGAGGTCATGCTCACGGTCCGCAACAGCGCCTTGGGCCTGGGCTACACCGTGGTGCTGGACCAGCAGGCCCAGGAGGCCCGGCTGCTGCGGGGCAGCTCGCCCGCCCGGGTGCTGGACGCCAGCCCAACCACCCTGGCCCCTGGCACCTCTTACCGGCTCCGCATAGCTGCCCAGTCGCCCCACCTGAGGGTGTTCTTGGATGGCGTTAGGGTGCTGTCTGCCGTGGAGGAGGGGAGCCCCTTCGACCAGGTGTATCTGGAGGCGGCCGGGGCCACCGCCCAGGTCAGCGACTTCCAGTTGACCGCGTTGCCCCGGGTGCTGCACCCGGAGCAGGGCCTTATGAAGCTCCTGGGCCTGTACAACGCCAGGTATCTGGTGCTGCATAGCTACACCCCTGAGGTGGAGAAGCTCCTGTTCCAGGGCTTGCAGGGCTTCCGCCCCGTGTTCTGGCAGGATGGGGCGTTTGTGGGGGAAAACGACTTCCATTTCCCCAAGCTCTTCGTGCCAAGGAGCCTTGGCCTGGTAGCCGGGATGGAGGTGGGCCAGGCTGTGGAGAGGCTGGCCCAGGTGGAGGGCTTCTCCTTCGAGAAGACCCTGCTGCTGGGCGCCCAGGAGTCCCTGGACGTTGGCCTGCCCCCACCTCAGTACCTCATCCTGAGCTCCGACGGGGCGGAAGGCATGCCTGAGGCACTTGACCGGTACCTCCAGCCTGGCGGCCCTCTCCACGTCTATTTCCTAGACCCCAAGGAGACCGTCATCGCCCCGGGGACGGGCCAAGTGGTGCGCAGGGAGGCCCTTTCCGTCCAGGACCGGAACCGGCTGCTGGCGGAGGGGCCGTGGGACAGCTTCGTCCTTGAGGCCACGGTCAGCCTGGGCAGTCCGTCGGGTCAGGACGCCTACGCCGGGATCCTCTTCCACAGGCAGAGCTCCCGCAGATACCGTCTGCTCCGCCTGCTGCCTGAAGGGGGCAGGTTGGAGCTGGTGGAGGTCCGGGGTAGAGAGGTGGAGGTCCTGGGCCAGGTCCAGGTGGTCCTGGAGACGGACCGGCCCTACGAGCTGAGGCTGTCCGTCCGCGAGGGGCGGGTGGTGGCATTTCTGGACGGCAAGCTGGTCCTGGAGGGACGATTGGAGGCTCCAATGGCGGGGGGTGTCTGGGCCTCGGCGGAGGGGCTCAGGGCCTCCTTCACCGACCTGAAGGCCGCCGGGCTGGAGGCGGAGGACGACGGCGCCGGCTACCTGGAAAGCTTGGGCTTCGGCCTAGGGCGCCGCCATGACGTGGCGCCCGTGGGCTCTTCCCCCCTGTACTACCCCAGGGTTTACGTGGCCACGTTCCCCGTGCAGGTGACGGCCTCTGGCCAGTACAGGCTGTCCGTGCGGGTGCCCGGGCCCGACTTCGACAGCGTGGCCGCCAGCCTCCGGGCCCTCTATGCCCAGCCTGGTGCCGGCCAGCCCCATGACCAGGGACTGGCCTTGTCCTTCTCTCCGGAGCAGTCGCCCCCTCAGGTGTACCGCAACTATCTAGTGGGAGAGGTGGGCTCCTACCACTGGCTGACCACCCAACCGTTCCAGCTTTCCCCAGGGAGCTACGTCTTCCAGGTGCAGGTGACGGGCAGGCAGCCGCTGGTTGACCAGGCCCTGCTGTACATGGAACCCCCCGGGGGCACGGCGGGTACACCCCAGGCCCTCTTCGACCTGGGGACCCCTGCCCCTAGCGTGGACTTCCAGAAGGTCAACTCCACCCTCTACCAGGCCTCAGTTCCCCAGGGCCAGCCCCTGGGCCTTCTGGTGTTCAAGGAGTCCTATCACCCGCGTTGGGAGGCCTGGGCCAACGGTGAGAGGCTGCCCCACCTCCGGGCCTTCGGGGTATTCAACGCCTACCTGTTACCTAGCGACCCCGAGGTTGAGACCTTGGAGCTGGCCTTCACTCCTCAAGGGCTCTTCCGGCTAGCCTTGCACGCATCCCTGGCCAGCTTCATGGGCGTGCTGGGTCTGGCCGTTGCCCTGGGCGTGCGGCCAAGGTTGGACGTAAGACAGGGCCTGGGACGGCTGCGGCGCACCGTGCGGCGGGCTAGGTAGCCCACAGGACAAGGGCAATGGTGTCGTTCCATGGGACAAGGGACTATCGCGAGACCTTGGGACAGCGTCGGCGTTAGGGCACGGTGCCCACTACCGCGAACTCGCCGAAGCCTGATTCAGAGGTAATGTTGTCCCAGGTGATGCCAGTGAACACCACCTTCCTCACACTGCTCACCGCTGGCCCCACCGGGAGGTATAACTGGCCGCGGGTGAGGCTCACCACCCCTGAGTCGAACACCTCATTGTTCGCGGCGTCGAACATCTGGAACCGGCCCGTCACAAAGTTGAAGCCGATGAGGAAGCTCAGGCTGGGGGCGATCTGAAGGCTGTGCACTGTCACGTCCTGGGGCAGGGTCAGTGTGAAAGAGCGAGCCGCGTCGGTGGTGGTAGTGTACCAGCCTGTGCTCAGGTTTCCATCGATAGCCTTGGGGGGCTCATAGGTAGCGCTGAAGGTGGAGCTGGCCACTACTGTCACACCGGGCAGTAGCGATAGGTTCTGCTGACCCGTGGGGACGAATATGCCGTGCACGGGCAAACTGATGCTGTTGCTGGTGCCGCCGGCGGTGGTGACGCTAAGCTCTACCTCGGGCTCGCTCAGGGCTGGGACGGCCACGTTCATGGCGGTCCCGAAACCGAACACATCCACGGTGCCCGGACCGGCATCAGGGTCAGTCACAGATGCCGCGCCGAAGTTCACCGTGATGGCTCCCTCCACAAACCCGCTCCCGGACACGAGGATGACCTGTCCCTGTACCAGAAGTGGTACATTCACAGACCCGATGGTGGGCACAATTTGTAGCTGGATAGACTCCGGTGCTCCCGCCAGGGATACCAGTCCAGTGGCGGCGTTACCGGGGACGATCACCGTAGCCTGAGTGCCGTTGGCGTTCACCCCATTAACCCGGACGTTGACCGAGCTCGCTACGCCACTGTCGTTGACCGTGGGGAAGACCACGTTGGTGGTGGCCTTGAGTCCCGTGCCGGCGATGGTGATCAACTGGCCTGGGTTGGCCGAGGGCTGGCCGGGGTCGGCGGGAGTGCCCACGCTGGCTGTGGCTATGATTCCCGTAAAAGATGTGGGGCCCAAGGTGAAGGGGTTGCTGGTGCCACCCGTGGTGACCACGGTGACGGTGTGCCCGGCGCCTGCGGGAATATTCATATCCAGGCCGGTGTTGCTGGAGTGTACGTTGATGACGTCACCGCTGGTATCGGGGTCAACCACGGATACGGCACCGTAGTTGACAGTGGTGTCTCCCTCCGTGAAACCGCTGCCCCGAATTCGGATAAAGGCACCTGGGACGAAGTCGCTGTTAAACTCAGACCCCGTTATGGTAGGCACGACCTGCAACATGAAGGAGCTGGAGGTCTCGCCGGCCGAGGTCGGGCGCAGGGAGAGGGCGTCGAAGTACCCATCATTGTTAGTCCCGGCGTACCTGGTGCTGATCAGCCGTACCCTGATAAA
>DAOUBE010000275.1:0-3233 GCA_034432835.1 Dehalococcoidia bacterium
CGAAGAAGGACCCCAAGGAGGAGCTGGAGTTTGCCACGTACCTCATCAACCGGGTGGTGGAGGGGTTCCAGGACAGGGTAAGGGTGGGACTGCACGTGTGCCGGGGCAACTGGAGTCGGAACGAGGCCACCCTCCTGAGGGGCAACTACCACCCTTTGGTGCCGTACCTGGAGCGCCTTAAGGTGCGCCAGCTTGTCCTGGAGTACGCCACCCAGCGGGCCGGCGACCTGGTCCACTTCCAAGGCAAGGATCTGGGGCTGGGGGTAGTCAATCCGCGCACTCAGGGCGTTGAGTCGGCGGGGGAGGTGGAGCAGGCCGTCCTTCGGGCACTGGCCGTGTACCCGGCGGAGAGCCTGTGGTTAAACCCAGACTGCGGGTTCGGGACCTTCTCCCTGCGCCCCGTGAACACTCCAGAAGTCGCCTTCATGAAGCTCCAGTCCGTGGTCGCCGCGGCGCGCTCCCTTCGAGGCCAGGCCGGTTGAGGCGCGGGCCTGCCACGCCAGCCGGGCCTCGGGACTTCAGCCAGCCGGCGTTCTGACGGGAACCCCCTTAAGCAGACCGGCCTTGTGCATGGCCATCCACTCATCCATAAAGGTCTTGTTCCACTGGTCGGTCAAGGGGTGCCTCAGCATGTCCCGGAACACCTGCCAGAAGATGACTATCTCGTCGGCGCCGTCGCGGAGGGCTGCGTAAGCCGTCTCCACCGACCGCACCAGGGCAGCCATGATGAGGGGCCTCTGCCGCCATCCACGGAACATCTGAGCACACTCCCGCACCAGGCGGGTGGGGTCGCCACCCATCTCCCGCACAGGCTCGCAGAAGGGGAGGACGTGGTTGGCCCCGGCCTGAGCCACAGCGGCAGCCTGGGCCAGGGAGAAGACAGTGGTGCAGAAGGTCTCGACGCCCTCCTCGGCAAAGGCCCGGAAGGCACCCAGGGCGTAGGGGGTGCAGGGGATTTTCAGCATGATGCGGTCGGACATGGCGGTAAAGAAGTGGCCTACCTCTATAAGCTCCTGGGTGGAGTGTCCATCGATCTCCACCACCACAGGCTTGTCGGTGATATCCAGGTAGCGCTTCACCACCTCGGTGATCTGGCCGTACTTCTTTACCATCTGGTTCAGGACCACCGTGTTGGTGACGATGCCGGCGGCACCCAGGGGCATCCAGGGCTTCAGGTCCTCGGGGTCGCCGGCCAGCCAGATGGCGGGGCCTCGGCCCGACAGCATGGCCTGACCTGCCTGGCCCTGTTCCGCTGGCGACACCGCCGTGGCTAGTCCCGCCTGCCTGCGTTCGCGGTTGTTCATGGCGCCCTCCTGTTCCGCTGTAATTGGACAGCCTCGGTAGGCCCAGTTCCGTCCTGGAACGGGGCGGTCCATGGATGCAGTCTAGAATCGAGCCCACAGCCTGTCAAGCTAAGGACCGGGGAGGTCCTATTTGCTTACCCTGGTACCCCGCTGGGAGTGCTTTTGTCTCAAGATGGGTGTACCCACCTTGCTCCCCCTCCCCCGGGCCAGGGAATGAAGTGTCGAGCTGACAAGACCGCCGGGGATACCCTAAAAAGCCGAGGGCAGCCACCTGCCATGCCGTCCCAGGCGAGGCGGCTACCCTCGATGGGCTTTGCGGAATGCGATGGGTGCCTCAGCCCGGCGGGGTCAGCAGGCCAATGGTGCCCAGCACTCCCAGCGCCATGAGCACCAGCGACCCCACAAAGAAGGACCAGCCTGTAGCCACCCTCAGCCTTCGGAAGGGGATGGCCAGGTGGAAGAAGAGCAGCAGCGCCAGGACACCCAGGACGATGGACGCGATGGCCACGTAGGCGTTCTTGGTATCTGGCAGGCCCGGCCCGTACACATCACCAATGAAGAAGACCAAGGCCATGAGTAGGGAGAAGACCGCCAGGAGGAGGGAGTAGAAGCCCAGGCTCCGCTCTTCGAAGCCCCATATCCCGGTCCCCGCCACCAGCACGGCGTAGAAGGCCCACAGAAGAAGGAGGGAGGTGACAGCGGCGGCATGCTCTATCTCGAGTTGGCTGGGAGGTTCTGACCAGGCAGGGAGAAAGTCGCTCCGCAGTAGCGCCAGGAGTATAAGGGCCACGGCGGCCGCCCCAGCGGTGAGGCCAACGGCGCGGGAGTTGACGAAGAAACCCAGCAGGTACCAGCTATGGACCCAGAGAACAACGGAGAGGACGATGAAGAAGACCAGCTCCATAGACCACCTCCTTTTAGCATGGCCACCTCACCACCACACCTCAAGGATTTGGTCCCAGAAAGGCGAGGCTACACCCCGCACGGCAACAGCCCAGATTATGGAATCCAGCCTGGCAAAAGTCAACGGTAACGGCGTGTCACTCCCCGCTGGAACTTGGAGCGGGGGATAAGCAGTCGGACAACCCTATCCTGAAACCGGTGCTGCATGGTCCGGCCGCATTCCCTTGGAGCGACTCTGGCCAGGGATGCCCCTTCACCATCCCTTGGCTCCGCTAGAGCTCACCAGGGCAAGCCCTAGACCCTTCCCTTTGGGTTGGGTGCCCAACATGGGGTGTGTTTGTCCCGCCCACCCGGCAGGGCACGCCCTGGCAGGGTGCACCCTGCACCAGGGCACAGCCCTGGACCCTCCTCTTTCGGTGCCCAAGATGAATTGTGCTTGTCCCACCCGCCCGCCCTCGGAGCGTGCCAGGGGAGAATCCCCTGGAACCCCTAGCAGAGGGGGCATCCCCCTGCACTCCTCCTGGCCTGGTCCTGACCAGCCAAGGCCTGCCTTGGGCCAGGCAACACCCTTTCCCTTGGGAGAGGGTGAGGGTCAGAGGATGTCTCCATTGCCAAGGGGACTATAGCGGGTCAAAACCTCGCTTTCCAAGGTGGACCCTCGTTGATCTCACCCACCCCCGGGACGTGCTGGGGGTCCTCCACGGCAGGGGCGGGAGAGGCGGAAGGTGGCTTTGACGGCGCTACCCCCAGGTGGGGTAGCCGTCCTGGACGGTGTTCTGCGTCAGGCGGGCAAGGCCCGTGCCATCGGGGCGCATAATGTACAGGTCGAAGTCCCCATCCCTGTCCGACTCAAAGACGATGTACTGGCCGTCGGGGGACCAGGTGGGGAACCGGTCCAGGCCGCTGTCCATGGTGAGGCGGATCAGATTGGAGCCGTCGGCGTCCATGACGTAAATCTCGAAGTTGCCGTCGCGGTTAGTGGAGAAGGCGATCCTCCTGCCGTCGGGGGACCAGCTAGGCGTCCTG
>DAOUBE010000276.1:0-17137 GCA_034432835.1 Dehalococcoidia bacterium
CCAAGCTGTATGAGCTTGCCTCCTACGTGGAGGTACGAAACGTCCAGGGCAGTGTTGTTGAGTGCGGGGTGTGGAACGGTGGGAGCGCCGCAGTGCTGGCCTGGGCTATCAGACAGAACCAGCGGAGACACCTGTGGCTTTTCGACTCGTGGCAGGGCCTCCCAGAGCCCACGGAGCTGGATGTCTCCTACCAGGGGCAGGTGGGCGTGAAAGGTATGGACCTCGGCTTCGAGGACATGGTCAAGGAGCTGCTCTTCCACCAGCTCAAGATAGAGCCTCAGCGGGTCCACCTTGTAAAGGGGTGGTTCCAGGATACCCTTGCGCCCTCCCGAGAGTCCGTGGGCCTCGTTGCTCTCCTACACCTTGACTGCGACTGGTACCAGTCAGTAAGGCTCTGCCTGGAGGAGATGTACGATAGGGTGGTCCCTGGCGGATTCGTCGTTATAGACGACTACCTACACTGGAAGGGTTGTACCAGGGCAGTAGATGAATTCATGGAGAAAAGAGAGCTACCCGTGAGGCTTCGGCCTGCCGGGTCCGGGGCTGTTTACTTCCAGAAACCAGCATGAACATGGTGGCGCTGGGGCCGGGGCTCCCAAAGGCATAGGGCTGAAACCCAACCCGCTTCCTAAAGGATGGTCTCTTACCTTCCACCAACCAGATTCCAATGCAGTTCGAACGCCATGTTAGTAGAATCTTTGCTAAGCCAAGTTAGGGGCTAACAGTAAATGGCAACGAAAAAGCTAAACGTCTGCTTCCCTGTTAACACCCTCATCTTCGGTGGGGCGGAGCGCCAGCTCCTGGAGCTGGTGAAGGGCCTGGACACCACCCGCTTCAAGCCCTACGTGGTGACCCTGTACCCCGGCGGGCCCCTGGAAGCGGAGCTGGCCGGGAAGCCCGAGGTAGAGCTACGCTCCCTAGACCGCAAGGGGAAGTACGACTTCGGCGTGGTGTTCAAGCTGGCCCGGCTGCTCCGAAGGGAGCACATAGACGTAGTCCAACCCTTCCTCACCCCGGCCAGCTTCTTCGGCCTCACGGCGGCCTTCCTGGCCCGCACGCCCATCAAGATCGTCACCGAGCGCTCCGGCGTGCGGAAGCGCCAGCACATGGGCTACCGGCTCTATCGCTTCACCGAGGACCGGCTGACGGCCATGGCCGACGCCGCCGTGCCCAACAGCCAGGCAGGCAGGGAGTTCCTGCTGGAGCGGGGCATCGCCCCCTCCAAGATCCGGGTCATCTACAACGGCATCAACGAAGACCGCCTCCGGTGGGACCCGGCCGGCGTCGCCGAGATAAGGCAGCGGCTAAACGTCCCACCCGACGGTTATGTCATCGGAACTGTGGCCAGCCTCTCGCCCCAGAAGGACCACCTGACCCTCTTAAAGGCGGTGGTCCGGATTAAAAGAAGGGTGCCTGGAATCCGCGTCGCCCTGGTGGGAGATGGCCCGCTGCGCGGAGAGCTGGAGGGCGCCGTCAAGGAGCTGGGGCTGGAGGGCCACGTGGCCTTCTTCGGTAACCAGCACCACGTGGCCAACTATCTGGCAGCCCTGGACCTGGCTGTGCTCCCTTCCGTGGACCATGAGGGCTGTTCCAACTTCCTTCTGGAATCCATGTTCCTGGGTAAAGCGGTTGTAGCCACGGACATCGGGGGGAACCGGGAGGTGGTCACGCCAGGGGAGAACGGCCTCTTGGTGCCGCCCAGGAACCCCGCAGCCATGGCCGCGGCGGTGACGGAGCTGCTGACCGACGGCACGAGGCGGCAGAGCATGGGGGCCAAGGGAATGGCCATGGCCAAGGCCCGCTTCTCTTTGCCAGGCATGGTCAAGCAGTACGAAGACCTGTACCTGGAGCTGGCCCGCAAGAAGGGCCTCCTTATACCTGTTAACGACAAAAATCCGATGCCGGGCGGTAAACACAGACACGAGCCCAGCACCGCCGACGGAGCCTGAGAACGTCCAAGAGACCGATCAGGGGCCCGGGAGAGGCCCGTGTGCCATGGGTCTCCCAATTGACTGAATAGGGACTACAGGATGCGCCTACCTCCCTGTGGTGCTGGTTGGACGACTTTTCCCACAGGCGGTGGGCGCTAGTGTACTGGAGGGGTAACCGTGAGCGTGGATAGTGGCCCAATGGATGGAAACAATCTTAGCCCGTGGCGAGGAGGGGGAGACCTGAACACCACCGTGAAGGACTCCAGGCTGGCGACCATAGACCCCACCTCCCACCCGGGGTGGGACGCCTTCGTGGCCGACCACCCCGCCGGGACCATCTTTCACACCTCAGCGTGGGCCCGGGTCCTCAAGGAGGCCTACGGCTACAAGCCCACCGCTTACGTGCTCACCGACGATAAGGGGCAAATCCGGGCGGCCCTTCCCGTGTGCCTGGTACAGAACCGCTTCGGACAGCCCCGTCTGGTCTCCCTGCCCTTCTGTGACCGGGCCGCCCCCCTGGCGGGGACGGAGGAAGAGCTGGCCCGCCTGGTATCGGGGGCCAGGGCAGAGGTGGATGCAGGCAAAGCGGCGTTCCTGGAGGTCCGGGGAGGGATAGCACCCAGCCGAGCCGGTGCCCTGGGCTTGATCGGCCAGTCCCACTACTACAACTACGTCATACCCATCCACCTGGGAACGGCCTATCTGGAGAATAACCTACACTCCTCGGCCAAGCGGGCCATCCGCAAGGCCGAGCGCGAGGGCGTGACGGTAAGACTATCCACCTCGGAGGAGGACCTGGCCAGGTTCTATCAGTTGAACGTCTGGACCAGGAAGAAGCATGGCGTCATACCCCAGCCGCTGAGCTTCTTCCAGGCCATCCACAGGCATCTCCTCTCCCAAGACAAGGGATTCCTCCTCCTGGCGGAGCTTAACGGGAAGGTCATTGCGGGAGACCTGGTACTGGCTTCCCACAAGGTGGCCTTCTACAAGTTTAACGCCTCGGACCGGCGGTTCCTTCACCTAAGGCCCAATAACCTGCTCCTTTGGAAGGCAGTGGAGGTCTGTCAAGACAAGGGGTACCACTTCTTCGATCTGGGACGGTGTTCAGCAAAGGATGAGGGTCTCAGACGTTTCAAGAGCCTCTGGGCCAGTCAGGAGGAGGAACTACCGTACTACTATTACCCTGCCGCCATGGGCGTCAACACCATCCAGGAGAGCTCCTTGAAGTTCCGGCTTATGCAGATGTTTGTCCGGAAGGCGCCACCCAGGCTCTTGCAGATGATAGGTGCCCTCATTTACAAGTACGTGGGGTAGAGATGGCAGATAGGACACAAGCCAAGGTGACTGTAGTCATCCCGAGCCACAACGCCGGGCACTTCCTTGGTGAAGCGCTGGAGAGCCTGTTCAATCAGACCTACCACGACTGGCAGGCGGTGGTGGTGGACGACGGGTCTAGCGATGATACAGCACAGGTGGTGAAGCCCTTCCTGTCGTCAAAGGTCCTATACGTCCGGCAGTCCCACCAGGGGGTGGCCGTAGCCCGCAACCACGGGGTCCAGTTGACCTGCAGCCCCTACGTCGGTTTCCTAGACGCTGACGACACCCTGATGCCCTGGGCCCTCCAGGAGCAAGTGGCCGTCTTAGACGCCCATCCCCAGGTGGGCCTGGTCTTTGGGCAGGTCCACATGGTGGATGAGTCGGGCAAAGCCCATGGCAAGCGGGAAGCCTTCCCGTCTGACAAGCTGCTTATCTGCCCCAGCCAAGACGCCGTGGAGGGCATTCTCAAGAGGAACTTCATAACCACCTCCTCCGTCATGATGCGGCGCAGTTGCTTCGAAGAGGCGGGGGGCTTCGACCCGGAGCTCAAGACCACAGGCGAAGACTGGATGCTCTTCCTGAGGGTAGCCTGCAAAGCATCCCTGGCCTACATCCCCAGGCCTCTAGCCAGGTACCGAGTCCATCCAGACAGCCTGACAGCACGGGCCCCTGTAACCCCCGAGGCTGCAGCAGCTCGCAGACATGTCCTGGAGAGGTTCTTCGCCCAGGAAGAGGTCCGGCAGAAATTCGGTAGCCTAGAGAAAGTGGGCTATGCGTACCTGTACTACCGATTCGCCCTCCTGGCGGGGGCCAGAGGCATGGTCAGGCCGTCGGCCCTGTATTTTGCCAAGGCCATCCGGTTCAGCCCCAGGCAATGGCTGTCCGCCGATGGCCTTACCTTTGCTTACGTCTTCGGTAAGGCACTGCTTCCCCGGCCGTTGATCAGGATGGCCCGAAGGGTCCGCCAGTGGGTCACCGGCGACCAGGGCCTGCACCACGGCATCTATTGGGAGTTCAAGGCACCCAAGGAGAGCCACAGCCGCTGGTCTTAGGCCAAGGGATGACAGCCTATGGCATGGTCCCCCCACTACCATGGGCTCACGGTGAGGCTTAAGGATTTGCTAGGGTTGTAGAAACTTGGGGGCCCCATGATTACAAAAAGCCACCTACCAGCGGTCAGCGTTGTAATCCCCACCCATAACTACGCGGTTTTCCTGGGCAAGGCCATCCAGAGCGTGCTGGACCAGACCTTCCAGGACTGGGAGCTCATTGTGGTGGACGACGGCTCCACGGACAACACCCCAGAGGTGGTGGCCACCTTCAGCGACCCCCGGATACGCTACCTTCGGCAGGCCAATGGCGGCGTGGCAGTGGCCGTCAACGCTGGTGCCAAAGCCAGCAGGGGACAATACGTGGGGCTCCTTGGCGCCGACGACATCCTAATGCCGGATGCCCTGGCCCTTCAAGTGCAGGTCCTGGACAGTTTCCCTGACGTAGGGCTAGTGTTCGGCCAGGCGTACATCATAGACCCTTTGGACACGGTCCGCGGCCTGAAGGTGCCCTTCCCCTACCGGAGACCTACGATCATCCCCTGCGGACAGGCGCTGCGGGCTCTCCTGAGAAAGAACCCTATCATCGCCTCCTCAGTCATGGTGAGGCGGAGATGGTTTCCGGCCGTGGGAGGTTTTGACCTATCCCTTCAGTGGTCCTCCGGTGAGGACTGGGCCTTCTTTGTAAAGGTTGCCGCCTACGCCAGCCTGGCCTACGTTCCCCGCCCGCTGGTGAAGTACCGGGTGCACCCCAACAGCCTGACGGCCAGGGCTCCCATCACAGAGGAGGCCGTGGCGGTGCGCCAGAGGTTCCTACAAAAGTTCTTCTCCAGGCCCGGCATCCTCAAGGACTACGGGCATTTGAAGGGGATGTCCTACGCCTACCTATGGTACCGGTTCGCCACTATAGCAGCCACCAGGAGATTCCCCGGCCAGGCCATAGGGTACTTCGGGCGGGCTGCGCGGTTTCAACCGTGGCTGCTGGCCTCTGGTGACGGCCTCTTCTTCGCCTACTGCTTGGGCAAGGCCCTGCTTCCAGCCTCCCTGGTCAAGATGGGCAGAGACCTTCGGGAAAAGGTGCTGGGCAGATTCAGCCTTCACCATGGGGTCTTTTGGGGAGGGTACACTGCCACCGAGGCCAGGGCACGGCCCGATCAGAGCCCCAGACCTCGCTCCTCAAGAAAAGCGACGGCTAGGGAGCACCTTCCTCTTCAAGGACCGCAGCAAGGTGAATAGCCGAGGGCTGACGTAGGTCAGCATCAGCCAGAGGTAGGCCGCCGCGTAGGTAGAATGGAACCTGATGGCAGAACGGAAAGCCGCCCGGGCCTCCTTCTGCCTGCCTAGGCTGGCCTGTACCGTGCCGTAACCGTAGTGCTGGCGGGCTAAGGCATGGCGTAGGGCCCTCCTCTCATCCGCCTTCAAGGGGATGGTCTGAAGGACCTTGAGCCTTGCCTTCTGGCCATTAACGTACATCTTCTCCACGTTGCCAGAAAGGTTGGTCTTGTGCCATCGGCGACGCACAAGAGGCCGGTCCAGGGCCTCTACCTCGTACTCCCTGGCGATGCGCACCCAAAGCTCCCAGTCCTCGTGGGTCCTCAGCTCTTCGTCAAACAGACCCACCTTCTGGAAGACCTCCCGCCGTATAAGGGCAGAGGCAGGGCCTATGAACCAGCCATCGTGACGCATCAGTGCCTTGAACACGTTGCCCCGGGGAGGCTGCCGGCCCTGTAGAAAGAGACCGGTGACTCTGCTCCTCTCTTGGTTAAACAGCTCAAGGTCGCTATAGACCAGGCCTACCTTGGGTGGCAAGCTGTCCAACTGGGCTACCTGAAGGGACAGCTTCTCAGGGAACCAGGCGTCGTCGGCCCCCAGCAGGCCGATGTATTCCCCACAGGCATGGCGAATCCCGGTGTTCAGCGCCCCTGCTGCTCCTCGGTTCTCCTGGTAGATGTACCGTATCCGCGGGTCCTTGAAGGAGGCCACCACCTCCCTGGTGTTGTCCGTGGAGCCGTCATCCACCACAATGAGCTCCCAGTCCTGGAAGGTCTGGTCCAGCACGCTCTGGATGGCCTCCCCCAAGAACTGCCCATGGTTATAGGCCGGGATAACCACACTCACCTTGGGCAGCTCTCTCCCCTCAGACATCGCCGCAGCCCTCCTCATGGCGTTGGAGACTTCCTATCGATGGCCCACTGTCGCAGGTCAGCTACAGGTGCCCCTTCGTCCAAGGAGATGGTCCATCAAAGAGATGACGAAGTCGCAGCAGATGTTATCGCGGCACGTACCCAGGCCAGCCGCAGGGCCAAGGTACGGCCCCCAGCCTGAAACAGGCATCCTACATCAGCTCCCTTTGTCCCTATCTTTCTGGCTGTCTTGAGAAGCGGCTAGGAACACGCCTGTTGACCCCAAGAGCCCGGATACCGGCAACCATCGCATGATCCGGGCCAGATTCCTTGTTACACTGTACCGGTTCTGCAGGGCGATGATCATCTCCAGGTCCTGAACCTGGGGGACCCGAAGGATGAGAAGCAACAAAAGATAGACCCCAACTCCAAGGAGGATAGCTACTGGCAGTAGCCACAGGGCCTGGACGTAATGGGTCAGGAGAAACACACAGGCCGCCATGCCCAGGGAAGCCAGGGCGATGCGTACCGTATCACCCATGGGCCACCTGACCTTGAATCTGGTGGAGACGTACCACACAGTGACCGGAAAGAATAGCAGGCCCAGGGTGTGGGAGACCGCTGCTCCTACCACCCCATACCGGGGAATGAGGGCCAGGGCCAGGCCTATGCTGATGGGCACCACGAAGAGGCTCTGGAGCAGGAGGAACCCAGCCCGGTTGGTCCCCATGATGATGGCTGTGGTGCTGAAGCTGGCGGCCCAGACCGCCGACCCGAGGAATAAGACCTGGGTGGGTAAGATGACCCCTTCGTAGGGCTCGCCGAACATGGTGATGATCAATGGCCGGGCTAGGGCAGCGCCGCCGGCCGCCAGGGGAAAGGCCAGGGCCATCAGGTAGCGGGCGGAGTTCACGTAGATAGCCGCCAGGCGGCCGGTATCCTTCCGGCCAAACTGCTCCGAGATGGCCGGGACCAGCACCTGGCCCAGCACCCCAGGTACCAATAGCATGGGATAGGAGGAGACGGCGAAGGCGATGTTATAGAACCCGACCTCCTTGTCCGACCAGTACACCTTGAGGAAAAAGTTCTCCGAACGCTGGTTCAGGACGAAGTCCACCAGAAGGAGGGCCATGGCGATAACGGCGTAACGGACCAGGGTCCCTCTGGTTTCCTTGGAGAGGCCGTCATCCACGATCGCCGGCTGTGGCCCTATCTGCCGCCGCATGAGCAGCAGCCCTAGCACAGCCGCCATTGTCCAGGTCAACACCTCAAGGACCAGAAGATGCAGGATGCCGTACCCCAGCCACACCAAGACCACCGCCAGGACCGTCTTAAGGGGAAGGACAGCCAGCAGCACGTAGGACGAGTAGTCGTACCGCTGAAAACCGCGCAGGACTCCCTGGAAACCCTGGTGCATGGCATAGGGGACCAGCGCCACCGAAATGAGTAAGGGGAAGTAGCGGGTCTCCGGCGTGCTGTGGTCCCTGATGAGCACCATAGAGACAGGCGCCAGGGCCAGAGCGATGACCACCGCAGCCAAGGCCCTCCCTCGAAGGGCCAGCCGGAGCACCCCCAGGACCTTCTGCTGGTCTCCCGCGCCCTGGTACTCGGCGATAAACTTGTTGCTCATGGAGTTGAGGCCCAGGTTAGCTAGCATGGCACCCAGGGTGAGCAACCAGATGGCGAAAGAGTAGGAGCCGTACTCCTCCGGGCCGAGGCCTCGGGCCAGGACTACAGACAGTACAAGGCTAGACCCCGCGGTGAACAAGGTAGCCCAAAAATGGAAGAAACTGTTTCGCGCAAGCTTTACGGAGACCTTCAAGCATTACCCTCCGCTAGGGTTACCGACGGCGACGCCCTCTGGGGGAGCCTGAGGGGCCACGAGGCGGGAGCTTTCCGCCTCCGCCACCCATTTCTCTTCGGGCTGGGTTGCGAACTTCAGCATGACCTGAGAAAAGCCGGCCAGGAACCACAGGAGAATGGTGGTATCTATGCCATTGTGGGCGAAAATGTGAACGATGTAGCTGACCGTGGCCGCCAGAAGGCCCAAGGAGGCACCCCGAATCCACGGGTCTCGGGCTCGCTGGTAGGCCTGGAAATAGTTCACCAGGATGATCCACTGGAACCAGGCGAAGACTATCAAGGCAGGCGTCCCGAAGGAGAGCCAGACGTGCAGGAAATCGTTATGGACAGCGAACCTTCCCAGTGCTCCCTCAACCCCCAGGTCGGCGATGGTCGCGGGAACCTCCACGCTGGGGGCGTACTGAGGTGCCAGCCGGAAGAAGCCCTCGTGGCCCACGCCAAAGATAGGGTTGTCCTTGGCCATGGCGATGCCCGCCTGCCACAGCACAATGCGGCTGGCGGCACTCCCGTCCTCGGTAACCCCAAGGGTGAACCGGCTACCCTCCTTGACCAGCCATATCCACGCGATGGGGGCAATTATCAGCAGGGCCAGAAGGATCTCCTTCCGGGCCCGTCCTTTGATCAGCAGGCCAATGGTCAGAACCCCAGCCACCAGACCGTAGAGCGCAGACCTGGTATAGGTGAAGTAGAGGCCCAGGGCCATGACGGCCGCCAGCATAAGGAACCGCCAGCCCCAGCGGTTGTCTAGAGTGAAGACCACGGCCATGGCCCCAAAAAGGGCAGTGCCGATGAGCATGTGGGTGGACAGCGCTATGGGGCTGACGCTGAGCCCGGTGGACCGGGCACCCCAGCCATGAAAGACCCCGGGGATTATCTCGTACACAGGGATACCCTTGGTCCAGAAGTGCTGGAGCACCGCCGCAAGGCCCGACAGGGTGAGGGCGCCCAGGACAACGACCCCAACCAGCCTCAGGTCTTTCCTGGTAACCACCAACCAGGGGATCAGGAAAAGGGCCAGGTATCCCGTGAAGATGTACCTGAGATATTGGAACAGAACAGGGGTCTCCACGTTCTGGACCTCGGACAGCATCATCAGGCCAAAGAGAGTTAGGGCCGGCAGCAGCAGCCGCCTGGCCTTGGGGCCGAAAGAGGCCCGGGACGTCAGCGTTGGCGCCGTGATGACGGCCACCACCAGCGCCACGATGGCAATCAACAGGCGGGAGCTTATCTGTGTGCTGCCGAAGATATGGAAGTAGTGGCTGATGGTGATCTCGTTGATCATCAAGGCTACCAGCGCCAGCAGAGGCTTGCGGATGGACAGCACCAGCAGCCCAGCCTCCACCACCAGGATCAACTGCACCATGCCCTCTGCGGTACGGCCCACGATGGCCACCACGGTCACCACCAGCAGAAGCGCCCACCAGTGAAGCTTTAAAAGGCCCACTAGCCCTGCTGTGGGAGTATTTACCCTAACCTGTTGAGCTGGAGAGCTCGGTGCGTTCACCATGTTATATCTCGAGAGTATAGGCTGGGCGCTCTGGTTCTGGAGACCTGGCCTCCTTGCGCTGGCACATCGGGAGCCACAATGGTGACCCTCCATGAATGTTCCCGTCTATTCTCACCAGGGGGGCCTGGGGAATCAGCTCGCCGCCGGAGCTTCTCAAAGGCCACACCTCAAACCGCCTTTGAGGGAGCAGGGTAGTGTTCAGGTCCCGGGAGGCCTTTCCAGAGCCTCGGGGCCCGGGTTGGCTGCGGGACCAGAGCCGGCGGCAACGCTGGGCTTGGGAGACGGGGATGCCGGGGTGCCCTGGCTGGGCCTGAGGATGACGCGGTTGCGGAGAACGCCCCGGAGGTAGTCACCCAGGTTCCCCAGGACCCAGGCGAGAAGGAATCCCACCACACCACCAAAGACCAGGGCGTACCTCTTGGGGAAGCCCAGGAAGGGCAGTATGGCGGGCTCCGAGCCACTTTCTCGAATGAGCAACTGGTTCCTCAGCAAGGCGGGGTCCATGTTGGGATTGGAAAGCTTACCCAGGACCTCCTGCAACTGGGTGCGGATAACGGATTCCCGTAGGGAGGCCGACTGGTACTCGGCGCTGCCGGTGGCGCCAGTGAGGATGGCCTGGGCTTCTATGAAGCTCGTTTCAAACTCGTCGCTCAGCTCCCTTACGCGAAGGCGGATCTCCCGCAGGTCAGCGGCCAGGGCCAGGCTATCCGCCGTCCCACTAGTGGCAGCCAACCTCTCAAAGGTCTCTAACTGGGCGGCCAGATCTGTTTGGGCAGTGTGGAGAGTGTCCAGCATCTTCTGATAACTCTCGGACACTCCTGGCCCCAGGGCGTTCCTCCTCGCCTGCACCGCCTCGTAGTAGGCGTTGCTGAGGTAGGTGGCGGCGCTGAGGTTACTCTCGTCTATGCGCTTCAGGGTCTCCACGTTGCGCTGGGCGATGAGCCTGGAGAAGACCTCGGCCGTGGTCTTGGCCACCTGCTGGGCCACCTCTGGGCTGGGGGCAGAGGCGGTGATGGTGATGAGAGCCGGCTCCGTGGGGTCCCGGGGGGTAGTGGGCGAGCTCACCATGAGCATGGGCCTCAGAAGGTTGGTGGGTATGTCCAGACCCATTTGGCCCAGCTCCTTGGAGATCTCCCTCAGAGTCCAGTAAGCCGTTACCTCATTGGCCAGCAGGGCAGCCTGCTCCCTCCTCAGGTTCATGTCGCTGCTAATGGTGCCATCGGGCTGGAGGGCGTAGTCCACTTCCAGCACCGCCTGGCTCATGTAAGATTGGCCGGCGTCGTGCATCTTGCCCCCCAGGAAGGCACCGCCGATGAAGAACACCGTCAGAAGCCAGGACCACCTGAAAAGAAACGACCAGTATGCTGCGGGGATCATGATATCCCTCTCACCTTTTTCTCCAGTTTCTTTGTTCCAATAGCACCCTTTAGCAGCATGCCGCCGCGGCTACCAAACGTCCACACAGTAACTCCACAGCGTGAGTCATACCGCTGTTGATGGTTATACTACCTGCCGGTATAAGGCAAGTTTTCATTCGGTGAGAACTGAGTTAACTTTGCTTGCCACCATCAGCACCTGCGGGAGGTGTCGAGAGGCAAGGGCAAGGATGATTGAGTAAGGATAAGGGCGCCGTTAACCTTTTTCTAACGACCGATTGACTTGCGTCCAACTTCACCGGCTTACACTGTAGTCCCAGGTCTGGCCCCAGGCCACGCCGGCGCCCCACCGGTGTGCCGGCACAACAGGGCGTGTTGACCACCCACACAACGTCCAGAGCAAGGCGTGGACGGGCTGCCCCTCTGGAACAAAAGGAGCCCCCATGGTCGCCACTACTTCACCCAACATATGGTTCGAGACATCGCCAGCCCAACCGGGCAGTGGCCTCAAGGTGCTGGTGGTCACCAACATGTTCCCCACCCCCGCCAAGCCCCATCTGGGTGTCTTTGTGAGGGAACAGGTGGAGTCCCTTCGGGCGCTGGGGCTCCACGTGGACGTGCTGTTCATGAATGGGCCTGCCAGCAAGCTGAACTACCTGCGAGGGCTCCTGGCTTTCTGGCGCCAGGTCCGCAAGACCAAGTACGATGTGGTCCACGCCCACTACGTGCACTCTGGATGGATCGCCAGGATGCAGGCAGGAACCCCGGTCATAACCACCTTCCACAGCGGGGAGTTCTACTCTGGCAAGCTGGAATACTGGCTGACTCGGCTTTTGGCGCCCCGCATCGATGGCGTCATACTGGTCTCCAACATGCTGAGGAAGTTCCTCCCCGGGCAGAAGGCCTGGGTCATCCCCTGTGGCATCGACACCCAGCGCTTCCGCCCCATTCCCCAGGCCGAGGCCCGGGCCAGGCTGGGACTTCCGGGGGATAGGAAGCTGGTCCTCTTCGCCGCCGCCCGCCGCCCAGAGAAGCGATTCGACCTGGTGGAGAGGGCCTGCGAGCTCCTGGAGAGGGAGAGGCCCGACGCCGAGTTGCTGATAGTCAGCGGCCAGCCCCCAGAGCGCATACCTCTGTATATGAACGCCTGCGACGTGCTGGTGCTAGCCTCGGACAAGGAGGGATCTCCCCAGGTCATCAAGGAGGCCATGGCCTGCAACCTGCCCATAGTCTCGGTGCCGGTGGGGGACGTAGAGGAGGTGATATCGGGCACCGAGGGGTGTTACCTGTGCACCCAGGACCCGGCAGACATCGCGGCAAAGCTGAAGCAGGCCCTGGACCGAGGCGCCAGGACCCGGGGCCGCGAGGCTGTGGCCCACCTGGCCTTGGACAAGGTCGCCTCCCGGCTGGTGGAGGTGTACCAGCAGGTACTGAGGCCCAGGGAGTCGTCCCAGGCTAACACCGTGTCAACCAGCGGAGGATGAGGGTGAACAAGGGCAGGAAGGTCCTGTTCCTGGTGCAGAACGACGGGTACCCCCACGATACCAGGGTGGAGAAAGAGGCCAAGACCCTAATGGCGGCGGGATACCAGGTCTCGGTGGTTTGCCCACGCCTCCGCAAAAAGGAGCGGCTGGCCGACACCGTGGAGGGGGTGCATGTTTACCGCTTCCCCATGGCCCGCAATAAAGGGGGAATCATAGGGTACGTGCTGGAGTACCTCTACTCCGTGGCCGCCATGTTCCTCCTCTCCCTGGTGGTCTTCTTCCGGCGGGGGTTCGACGTCCTCCACGCCCACAACCCGCCCGATGCCCTGTTCCTCATCGCCTTGTTCTACAAGCCCCTGGGCAAGAAGTTCGTCTTCGACCAGAACGACCTGGTGCCGGAGCTGTACCTCTCCCGTTTTGGCAACGAGAAGAGCCCTATCTATAAGGTCCTGCTGTGGCTGGAGAAGATGTCTTGCCGCTTTGCCGACGTGGTCATAGGCGTCAACCAGTCCTGCCAGGAGCTGGAGACAAGCCGCGATGGGGTGCCTCTAGCCAAGACCTTTGTGGTGAGGAACGCCCCGGACTTGGAACGCATCAAGGCGCTGAGGCTCAACGGCCACGGCGGTGTTCCAAAAGGCCCGGTGCTCCTGGGCTACATAGGGTACCTGGGAGCACAAGACGGCGTGGACTACCTGTTGCGGTCGGTCCACCACCTGGCCTACGGGCTGGGGAGGCAAGACTTCCAATGCGTGATCATAGGAGACGGGGATGCCCTAGAGGAGCTCAAAAGCACGGCCCGAGAGCTGAAGGTGGAGCAGTTCGTCAAATTCACAGGGCGGTTGCCCTGGCCCCAGGCCATGAAGCTCCTCTCCACCGTGGATATATGCGTGGACCCGGACCCGTCCAGCCCTCTAAATGAGCGGGCCACCATGGTCAAGGTGCTGGAGTACATGGCCCTGGAGAAGCCCATCGTCTCCTTCGATCTACTGGAGAACCGACGCTCGGCCCAAGACGCCGCCCTTTACGCCCGCGCCAATGATGAGAAGGAGTTCGCAGAGAGGCTCCGCCAGCTCATGGACGATGTGGAGCTTAGGAAGTCCATGGGGGCCCTGGGCAAGGCCCGGGTGGAGGCAGAGCTTAACTGGGACCGGTCGGCAGCCAGCCTTTTGCGCGCCTACGAAAGGCTGTTCCCCTTGGGCTAGCCCAACACTGACCTACTTGGGCTAGTACTTCTTACCCTATCCCCTGGATGAAGGTAAGCTCCCCTTGTGCCAACAAGACCCTGGCCCGTCCTGTGGCGAAACCGCCTACATTATGGTACCATCTCCACGGTAACCGCACTCAACCTCGGGAGAGCCCAAGGTAGGCGTTCTTTGCCCCGTGGGGCCGAGCCCGAGACTCTATTGTGTGAGGTCGGCGCCGCTATTGAATAGTTTCTTAATAAGACTTTAATATTTGTATGACAATCTGCCTTCCGACGCTGGTCTTACCGCCGACCCTTTGCTGGGGCCTCAGTACGAAAAGGCTATTGTCCACCCCCATTGGGTGAGCAAGAATTAGCCTTGCTGATGACATGGGTGTGGAATTGGCGGGAGATCAGTGGCGCTCTATCTAGGTTTCTAGGTCCTTTCCTCCTTCAAGTCTCTCCTTCCCTGGATCTCCCGGCGCTACACCTGCGAAAAACTAGTCCGAGGGGTGTGTTGATGGGGCTCAAGAGGAGATATATTTCTGCCTTTCTGCCTCTAGTTGCCTTCGCAGTCATCGCTCAGCTCTTCATCCTATCGCCCATCAGTGCCAGCCAGGACCGCTATCCCCTTGTCCCACAAGTAGGGCCCGATGCCACCACCACCCAGGGTATCTCCCTGGCCGCTACCTACAGGTCCATCAGCGTGTACGCCAGCTTCTCCAATGACCAGAACGCCGATAATCTGGCCACCCTGGAGTACAGAAGGGTCGGTGACAGCACCTGGAAACAGGGCATGGCCATGACGCCCGATCGCCGTACCACCGTGACAGGAGGCGGAGGCGGGAGCTACCCCAACCCCTTTGTTAACCAGTGGCGGGCAAGCATCATAGGCCTGCAGCCCAACACCTCCTACGAGGTGCGGGTTACCTTCACCGACAGCAACGGAGTCAGCGGCACCAACCCTCTGGTCGCTACCATCTCCACCCGCGATGAGGTGATCCCCCTGGGCAGCGGCAATACCTACTACGTGTCTCCCAGCGGCAACGACAGCAACCCCGGCACCGAGGCCCAGCCCTTCCGGACCATCCAGAAGGCCGCCGACACCGTGCAGGCTGGGGACACGGTCTATATCAAGGGTGGCACCTACAACGAACATGTTGTCATACTAGCCTCCGGCACACCCAACAACTACATCACCTTCCTGCCCTACGGCTCCGATGTAGTGATAATAGACGGCCAGGGGACTCTGGACAGCAACATAAGCATAGGGGTCAACCAGAACGGGGACCGCCAGGGCGGTAACTACGTCCGGGTCTCCGGGCTGAAGGTGCGTAATGCCAAATACGCCGGCATCAACATCGGCGGTGACAACGTCGTAGTGGAGAACATGGAGGTCCTGGACTTCAACAGAGCGGACCTCCAGGACCAGGACCACTGGGTGTCGGGCATCACCGTGAACAAGTGGGGCTCCCGGAACCTCACCATCCGGGGCAACACCATCCGCCGCACCATAGGCACCCCCGGGTTCACCGCCCCGTCCGGCATCAGCATCCGCAATGAGGACCCCAACATGGGGGGTGGCCACGCCATCTACAACAACACGGTGATAGCCAACAACGGCAACATCAAGGACTGCATCGGCGGGCTCCCCAACTTCGCCATCCCGGGCTTTGTGTACCGCGACAGTGACATCTACGACAACTACCTGGAAGGCTGCTACGACGACGGCATCGAGGCCGAGGGCGCCAGCATGAACGTCCGGGTCTGGGGCAACACCATCAAGGGCACCAAGACCGTGGGCATCGCCTTCGCCCCCGTCATCATTGGCCCCCTGTACGTCTTCCGCAACGTGATACTGGACGTGAGCGCTGGCAGCGACGGCGCCACCGCCTACAAGCTGGGCGAGACGGGCACGGGCAACGTCTATGTGTACCATGATACCGTCTTCGCTCCCGGCTACACCAACGGGCCGGCAGGCTGGGGCTCCAACGCCAAGTCCAAGAACGTGGTCTTCAAGAACAATATCTTCATGGTAAGCCGGTACGTCTATGAGTGGCCGGCCCAGCCACCCTACGAGTTCGACTACAACCTGATGTTCACCTCTGACCCCTCCAGGTTTGTCAAGTGGTACAACGGCAACTTGTACGACGACTTCTCGTCCTTCCAGCAGGCCACAGGGCAAGAGGCCCACGGCATCTCAGCAAACCCCCAGTTCATCGACGCCGCCGTTGGCAACGTCTCGCTACTAGCCACCAGCCCAGCCATAGACGCCGGCGTGGTTATCCAGGGGTTCAACGACCCGTCCTCTCCCTGGCCCTACGCCGGCAACGCTCCGGACATGGGCGCCATAGAGTTCGGCGGGACACCCGCTCCTACCCCCACACCCACGCCAACTCCTACGGCTACTCCCACCCCTTCCGGGACGCCCACCCCTACCCCCACCCCAACCCCCAGGCCCTCGCCTACCCCGACTCCAACCCCCACACCCACACCCATCCCCACAGTCCTGTCGGTGCCGGTGCGCATCAACGCCGGGGGCGGCCAAACCCTGGATAGTCAGGGCAACCTCTGGCGGGTGGACAGGGCCTACAGTCCGTCGGTGGGATACGGCTACATTGACCCCAACGGCGATTCAGGCAGCATAGACCGGCGTTCGGAGAACCCTACCCTAGACATCGCCGGGACCACCGAGGAGAACATCTTCGCCACCGAACGCTGGGCCATGGACAGCTACGTCATCAACCTGCCCAACGGGACCTACGACGTCCGCCTCAGCTTTGCCGAGACGTGGAGCGGCATCAATGGCCCCGGTCAGCGGGTCTTCAGCGTTCTCATCGAGGGCAACACGGTACTGCCCAACCTGGACATTTACGCCCAGGCAGGCTTCGCCACGGCGCTGGTGAAGACCATTCCCAATGTCCAGGTCAGCGATGGCCAGCTCACCATAGTCTTTGCCTCGTCCGTAGAGAACCCAGAGATCAACGGTATAGAGGTGCTGCCGGCGGGCTCGGCCCAGTCTTCAACGCCGACCCCCACCACTACACCCACCCCAACCAGGACACCGACACCCACTCCCACTCCACCGGTGGTGGCCAGTCCGGAGCCGGCGCCTACTCCCACACCCACCCCTACCCCTACGCCTCGGCCCAGCCCCACGCCTACGCCGTCGGTAATCGCATCGCCAGAGCCGGTACCTACCCCAAGCCCCACACCTACTCCCACGCCCACACCCAGGGGAACCCGGCCCGGTCAGGGACCCCGGCCCACATCGACACCCACGCCCTCGGTGAAGGACCCGTCG
>DAOUBE010000277.1:0-19723 GCA_034432835.1 Dehalococcoidia bacterium
ACCCACACTTCCCTGAGGTGGTCAGTGAGAGCATGTGACCAGGGAAGGTGAAGAGTGGGTGCAGGGCGAGCCCTGCCGGGTGGGTGGGACCAAACCCAATCTTTCTCGGGTGGCCAGATGTAAGGCTACAGGATAGTGGCCCTATGTCAAGCGCTGGCCTAGAACAGGGGGAGTGCAGAGGGGTTGCCCCCTTTGTTAGGGCTAACAGGGGAGAATCCCCAAGAGCTCGCCCTGACCCACACTTCCCTGAGGTGGTCAGTGAGGGTATGTGACCAGGGATAGTGAAGAGTGGGTACAGGGTGCACCCTGCCAGGGCGTGCCCTGCTGGGTGGGATAATCAACAGCCCTTCTTGGGTGCCAGAAGGGAAGGGTGAAGGGCGCGCCCAGACGGCCTCAGCCCTCCCGTAACGCGGCGACCACAGCCCGTGGTGGGAATCCGACGCTACAACAAGGGGCTAACCTGGGCCTGAGAGAGAAGGACTGTGGCCCTCCTGTTGCTGTCAGCAGCATGGGTGATAGGTCTCCTGGCGGGACTCCATCTCTCCCTACCCCTGCCGACGTCTGCCCTCTTGTCCACGGCCGCCTTCCTTCTGGCCCTTCTCCTGAGGAGCCGCGGCCTCTCCCCTTGGCCTGCCCTGTTAGCCTTGGTGGGCCTGCTGGGCCTCCTGCGGGTCCAGCTCTCCCCCGCTAACGACCTCTCCCTCCGCCACTACGCCGGGGTTGGCACTGTCACCCTGGAGGGCATGGTGGTGCAGGACCCCGACCCCCTGGGTGACACCCTGCGTCTGGTGGTGGACGGGCGCATCGTCGGCGGTGGTGGGACACCGTTAGCCCAGGGCAAGGTGATGGTGCTGGTCCGGCCTCCGGCGGCCCTGTCCCAGTCCAGGGGCGAGCCGGCCTTGCGCTATGGGGACCGCCTGCGGCTGGAAGGTCGGCTGTCCCAGCCGCCGGTGTACAGCGACTTCGACTACCGGGAGTACCTGGCGAGGCAGGGCATCGCGGCGGTCATGTACTATCCAGAGGTGTACCTGCTGGCCCAGGGCCAGGGCAGCGGGCTGCTGGAGGCGGTGTTCGCCTTGAGGCACCGGCTGGCCGAGGGGCTGGAGGTGGCCCTGCCCGGTGAGCAGGCCGCCGTAGCCCAGGCCATGCTTCTGGGCCTACGCCGAGAGATATCGCCGGATCTCAACCAGGCCTTCCGGGCCACGGGAACCTCCCACGTCCTGGCCGTGTCGGGTATGCACCTATCGGTGGTCCTGGGGCTTACCACCGCCGTTAGCCAGGGGCTCCTGGGCAGGAAACGCCACCTGTATCTGTTGCCTCCCCTGGCCGCCATCTGGGGTTACTCTCTACTTACCGGCTTTGCTCCCTCGGTACAAAGGTCAGCCATCATGGGCACCGTTTATCTGGCCGCCCAGGCCGCGGGACGGCCCAGCGGTTCCCTCCCCAGCCTGGCCTTGGCAGGGGCGGTCATGGCCGGCCTCGACCCTGCCCTCCTGCAAGATGTCTCCTTTCAGCTCAGCTTCACCTCCATGGCCGGGCTGGCACTGGTGGCGCCCTCCTTGGCCGGGCGCATGGGTGGCCACCTGACCACTCTAGAGGCCGGCCAGGGAGCCCTCTCTCTGACAGGGCGCTTCCTGGTGGAGGGCCTAGCCAGCTCCCTGGCCGCCACCTTGGCCACTCTGCCCATCATTGCCTTCAACTTCCACCAGGTGTCCGCCGTGGGCATCCCTGCCACCATCCTCCTCCTGCCTGTCCTTACGGTGATGCTGGTGACCTGCGCCCTGGCGGCCATGCTGGGCGCCGTCAGCGAACCCGCGGGCCAGGTGGCGGGCTGGGCCGCCTTCGCCCCCCTGGCCTACATGACCGCGCTGGTGCAGGGGCTCTCCAGGGTGCCCTTCGCCGCCTTCGATGTGGGGCGGGTCAGCGGCCTGCTGGTCTGGCTGTACTACGGCGCCCTGGCGGGGCTGGCCCTGGCCCCGTGGAAGGCGGGCCTGGCCCAGAGGTTGGCCCATCTGACCCAGCGGCTGAGCATACCCGGCCCCGGTCTGTCCCGGGGCCAGGCGGTGCTGGGCCTGGCCCTGGCCTCGGCGTCGGTCCTGTCCTGGAGCGCCGCCATCACCGCCCACGACGGACGCCTGCACGTCCATTTCCTGGACGTGGGCCAGGGTGATGCCGTCTTCGTCGTCACCCCCAGGGGCAAGCAGGTGCTTATCGATGGCGGGCCCGGTGCCTTAGAGGCCGTGAAGGCCCTGGGGGAGCGCATGCCCTTCTGGGACCGGAGCCTGGACCTGGTGGTAGCTACCCATCCCCAGGAGGACCACATCACGGGCCTGTTGGAAGTCCTGCGCCGCTACCGTGTCGGCCAGGTGCTGGTGAGTCCCGTGGCCGCCCGGTCCGACCTCCAGGACCGGTGGGACGCTGCCCTAGCTGAGGACGGGGCGCCAGTGTTACAGGCCGCCGCCGGTCAGCGCATCCCCCTGGAGGAGGGTCTGGTCCTGGAAGTGCTTCACCCTCCCCCGCACCCTCTGGCGGGGACCACCTCTGACCTGAACAACAACGGCGTGGTGCTGCGGCTGGCCTACGGGGGCCTTAGCTTCCTCTTCGCCGCTGACATCCAGCAAGAGGCGGAGGGCCTGCTGGCGGGGCGAGGTGCCGCCCTGAGGAGCACGGTCCTGAAGGTGCCCCACCACGGCAGCCGGACCTCCAGCTCCCCTGCCTTTCTTCGGGCTGTGGCGCCCCCGGTGGCGGTGGTCCAGGTGGGCGATGGGAACCCCTTCGGCCACCCCCACCCTGAGGTCCTAGAGCGGTTGGAGGACACCGTGGGCCTGGAGAGGCTTTTCCTCACATCCCGCCACGGAGACATACATCTCACCACCGATGGCCGGAAGCTGTGGGTCCGCACCCAGGGTCGCTAGGCAGGCTCAGACCCGCCCTGGCGAGACTTGCCAGGTTATATCCTGCTATACTATGGCAATATCTAAGGGTAGCTGGGAGCAGGAATGACCAGGATCGACGGAAGGAAAAACAACGAGCTGCGCCCCATCAAGATAGTTCCTGGGTACATAAGCTTCGCCGAGGGCTCGGCCCTCATCGAGATGGGCCTGACCCGCGTCCTGTGCACCGCCAGCATCGAGGAGCAGGTGCCCACCTTCCTGCGAGGCCACGGCAAGGGCTGGGTCACCGCGGAGTACGGGATGCTGCCTCGCGCTACCCTTATCCGCACACCCAGGGTGACTACCTCCGACCGCCCCAAGGGCCGGACCTTCGAAATCCAGCGCCTCATCGGGCGCTCCCTCCGGGCGGTGACCGACCTTCAGGCCCTGGGCGAACGCACCGTCATCCTGGACTGTGACGTCATCCAGGCCGACGGCGGTACCAGGACGGCGTCCATCACCGGGGCCTACGTAGCCCTCTACCAGGCCCTCCAGGGCCTGGTACGCAACCGGGTGCTCTCCCAGATTCCCCTCAGGAGCGCTGTAGCAGCGGTGAGCGTGGGGGTGGTGGAGGAGGAGCTGCTTCTGGACTTGTGCTACCAGGAGGACAGCCGCGCCCAGGTGGACTTCAACGTGGTCGCCACCGACAAGAGGGAGTTCGTGGAGGTGCAGGGCGCCGCCGAGGGCAGCCCCTTCTCCCGGGAGACCATGCTGCGCCTCCTGTCCCTGGCTGAGGAGGGCATAGCCCAGATCTTCCAGGTGCAGAGGGAGGCCATCCGCAGTCTGTAGCCCCGCCTGCAGACTCGGCCCCGGGCCAGGCGTGCCATCGGTGGCCCTGTGCGTCTTGTTCAAGCCCCAGCCCATGCTCCTCTGGCGCCATGCCTCACCCCCACACCAAACCCGGAAAATTAGCCGGCCGCTTCCCTTGACGCTCTGGCATCAAGGGGGTACTGTTGCCACCGACTAGCCATGCCCTCTTACGCTGTACCCGCCCTCTGGGGATTAGCGGCATACCTGTTGGGCTCCATCACCTGGGGCTACCTGGTGGCGCGGCTTTACGGCGTAAGCATCCGTACCGTGGGCACCCGCAACCCCGGGGCGGCCAACGTCTTCCGTACCGTGGGCCGCCTACCTGGCATCGCCGTCTTCGTGGCCGACGTTATGACGGGTGCGGCCGCCCTGCTGCCTGCCGGCTGGCTCCCCCACCCCGACATCACCCGCCTGGTGGCCGCCGTCATGGTCCTGGTGGGCACCTTCTTCCCTCTTTTTACCCGGTTCCAGGGGGGCACGGGGCTAGCCAAGGGCATGGGCGCGGCCATGGGCATCAACCCAGCGGGGTTCTTTGTTGGGGCGCCCGTGGGCATCCTGCTCCTAGTGCGGTTCCGGAACTCTGCCCTGGCCGGCGGGACGGTCATCGTCATCTCGGGGCTGTTCTCCATCCTTGTGTACCGGGACCTGGCAGGGGCAGGGATAATGGCCCTGGTGGGGCTGCTGGTCTTCCTGCGGGCCAGGTTCCAGTACGCCGACCTGGAGAAGTCCCCCTGAGGCTCCCGCGGCCCCCGGACACCGCCTTCAGGGCCGCAGTGATGGGCGGGACCTGTGCTATACTACACGTCGGACTGCCCGGCCCAGGGGCGCCTGCCAGTACGAGCGTCAGGGCCTGGGTACATCAGCACCAAAAAAGCAGGGAAGGGCGATGGACAGCTACCAGGTGTGCGTCATAGGTGGAGGCATCCTTGGTCTGGCCACAGCGATGCAGCTCACCCAGAGCTACCCCGGCTGTCGGGTAGCCGTCCTGGAGAAGGAGTCCAGGCTGGCTTCTCACCAGACGGGGCACAACAGCGGGGTCATCCACTCCGGCATCTACTACAAGCCTGGCTCCCACAAGGCCCGGCTGTGCGTGGAGGGTGGCAAGCTCCTCAAACGCTTCTGCGATGAGCACGGCATACGCTACGAGTTGTGTGGCAAGGTGGTGGTGGCCACCCACCCGTCGGAGCTGGGCCGCCTGGACAACCTGTTCCAGCGCGCCCAGGCCAACGGCGTGGAGGGGGTGGAGGTCATCGGCCCCGATAGGCTAAAAGAGATCGAGCCCCACGCCTACGGTATCAAGGCCCTCTGGGTGCCGGTGACCGGCATCGTGGACTTCAAGGAGGTGGCCAGGGCCTACGCCGAGGTCGTCACGTCTAATGGCGGCGAGATACTCACCAGCACCCGTGTGGTGGGCATCTCCAGGGCCAACGGCCTCCTCCACCTGGAGACCTCCCGCGGTGCCATCCGCACTCAGCACCTTATCAACTGCGCCGGCCTCTACTCCGACCAGGTGGCCCGAATGATGGGGGTCAAGCCTCCGGCGCGCATCGTGCCCTTCCGGGGCGAGTACTACACCCTCCGGCCCCAGAGCCACCACCTGGTCAGGGGCCTCATCTACCCCGTGCCGGACCCCCGCTTCCCCTTCCTGGGGGTCCACTTCACCCGCCGCATCACGGGCGAGGTGGAGGCTGGCCCCAACGCCGTCCTGGCCCTGGCCCGGGAGGGCTACACCAAGGGCAGGATCAACCTCGCCGAGTTCCTGGGCACCCTGGGCTACGGCGGCTTCTGGGCCATGGCCCGTCGCTACTGGAAGGTGGGTATCGCCGAGATGCACCGCTCCTTCAGCCGCGCCGTTTTCCTGAAGGACCTCCAGCGCCTGGTCCCCGATATCAAGGACGAGGACCTGGCCCCCGGCGGGGCGGGTGTTCGCGCCCAGGCCCTGGGCAGGGATGGCTCCCTCCTGGACGACTTTGTCATCGAGGAGACGGAGAACGCCGTCCACGTCCTGAACGCGCCGTCTCCGGCGGCCACGGCATCCCTGGCCATAGCCAAATACATCGTGGGGCTGGCGGCCAAGCGCTTCGGCCTGGACGCCTACGCCAAGCGGTAGCCGCCGCACTGCTCTCTGGTAGGGAGGTTGAGATGCCTGGTAAGAACGTAGTCATAGTAGGTGGGGGCTTTGGTGGAGTGGCTGCCGCGCGCACCCTCCGGCCTCTCCTGGATGCCCAGCACACCATCACCTTGATAGACAGGCTGCGCCGTACCTACCTGTGCGGCTCCATGCCCAGGCTCATAATAGGGGAGCGAGAGCCCGAGAAGGTCTCGCGCCCTCTAGGGTCCCTGATTCAGCGAGGTATCAAGTACGTTCAGGCCGAGGTGGAAGGCATCGACACCGCTGGCCGCCGTGTGTGGACTACTGCCGGTAACCTGCCCTACGACTACCTGGTATTAGCTACGGGAGCCGAGTACGACTGGGGGGCGGTGCCTGGCTCCACCGCGGCCCACTCCTTCTACAACCTAGATACCGCCCGGCGCCTTCGGGACGCCCTGCGCCGCTTCCGCGGCGGGCGCATCGTCATAGCCGTGAGCCGGCTGCCCTACAAATGCCCGCCCGCCCCCTACGAGGCCGCCATGCTTCTCGATGCCATGCTGGCGGAGCGGGGGCTGCGCAAGGGTTCCGAGATTCACGTCTTCACCCCGGAGCCTATGCCTCTGGGCGTGGCCGGCCCCGAGGCCAGCGGCCAACTGCTAGCTACCCTGGGCAAACGCGGCATAACTGTCCATCGGGGTCAGACCCTCAGCAGGATAGACCCCGACGGGAGGCAGGCGGTATTCCAGTCGGGCGAGAGCATCGGGTATGACCTGATGATCAGCGTGCCAGTGCACCGCAGCCCGGAGATGGTGCGGGAGGCGGGCCTGACCAACGAGTCAGGCTGGGTGCCCGTGGACCCCGCCACCCTGGCCACCGGGCGGGACGGCATCTACGCCATAGGTGACGTCACCCTCATACGCATGGCCAACGGTAACCCCCTGCCCAAGGCCGGCGTCTTCGCCGCGGCCGAGGGTGAGGTGGTGGCCCGCAACCTGGCGGCAGAGATCCAAGGCGGCGAGAGGGCCCGCTTCACCGGCGAGGGCTACTGCTTTATTGACCACGGCCGCCAAAAGGCCGCCCTGGTCCGTGGCGCTTTCCTGGCCTCGGACCGGCCCCAGGTGACCCTGCTGCCGCCCTCGGTGCGGTGGTACCGCGGCAAGATGCGCTTCGAGGCGGACTGGCGCCGCTTTAAAATATAAGTGCTACTTCTTCTTCCAGGCGCTGTCGGGCGGGAAGACCGGCGCAGCGACGACCCGGGAGGTATCGGCGGCGAACCAGTCCTTCACGGTCTCTCGCCACTTAATGTAGTGGGGCATGGTGCGGTGGGTCTCCAGGGCCTTCTCATCCCGGTACACCTCGTACAGGTACAGGGTGTTAGGATCGGCCTTGTCCTGAAGCACATCAAAACGCAAGCACCCAGGCTCCTTCTCCACCGACCCCTTGGCATCCTCCAGCAGCGCCTTTATGAAGTCCTCGCGGCGCTCAGGCTTCACCTTGATGGTCACGAAAATAGCGTGCATCCGTTTCCCTTACCTCCTTCGATCTAGGCCAACGGGGCGGGTCCGCTCCGTAACGGGCGCCCTCTACTGACGAATAAGCATTGTACCCTACGCCGAGGGGCCCGTTGTAGGGTACCCAAGATACCTTTCTGAGGCTCCACTCCTCTCTTCCAGGCGGGTCTCGGGGGCGCGGTGGCCTAGCTCCCTTGGCCAGGAGGAGTGCAGAGGGGGATGCCCCCTCTGCTAGGGACAACAGGGAACAGGGGCTCGCCCCTTCGACAGGCTCAGGCCAGGCTCTTGGCCCACACCGCACCGAGGTGGCCAGTAAGGGTATGTGACCAGGTAAGGTGCAGTGTGGGTGCAGGGCGAGCCCTGCCTGGTGGGTGGGAGCAACCCCACTTCTTTCTGGGAGACACGCCTTGACCTCAAACCCTCCTCTAGGTGAGGGGGAGGGTCGCCGGGCCGCGGCAGGGGGCCTCCTCCAGACCTAACTACCCTGGAGCAGAGGGAAGAGCTCCTGGAGGTTGGATACCGTGGGAGTGCCGGGCACACGGCTGCCCCCCTCTCTTACCACATGGATGCCCAGGGTGCCCGCCGCCTTGGCCCCTAGCACATCGGCATCGTAGTTGTCGCCCACCATCACAGCGTAGGTCGGAGGCACCCCCATGTGCTCCAGGGCGATGTGGAAGATCCTGGGATGGGGCTTCTCGTAGCCTACGTAGGCCGAGCCTACGATGATGTCAAAATAGGGGGCGATGCCCAGCTTATCGGCGGTCCTGGGCTGGAGCCAGCCGTTGGACACAATGGCCATACGGTAGCCCTGGTCCCTCAGCTCCTGCAACACCGCCGGCACCTCTGGGTAGAGCACCTCGTTCTCCAGGAAAAAGGCGTCGGCCAGGGGCACCAGGCGCTGGGCCTCCCGCCCCAGCCCCATGCTCTCCAGCAACACCCGCTGCCACTTGTCCCAGAAGGCCTGGACCTGCTCCTCGGTGGAGGGCCTGCCCGAGCTCACCAGGGCTGCCACATGGGGGGCCATGGCCTTCTCGGTGGCAGCCCGGGCCTGTTCTACATCTTGGATAGTCACAGGGAACCCTTGGGAGCGGAGGAACCGGTGCCACAGGTGGTCGAAGGGCTCGCGCAGGTGCCATAGCGTCGCCCCAGCATCAAAGAGCACCGCCTTGTAGTCGGCCATGGGACCCCCTGAGTTGTTTTTAATGCCCGCACTTGGGAAGCATACCAGGCTGAGGAGGTACCATCAAGGGAAGGGCGGTCATCGCCCCTTCACGGGTATCAAGTACACATCTCCTGGAGCACGTCCCACACCACCCTGATACCTCGGAGTAGGCCCTCCACAGAGATACGCTCGTTGGCGCCGTGGATGCCGGCCAGTTCCTGGAGTGTGATCACCACAGGGGTCAGGCCATAGGCCTTGACACCCTTGGCCCGGAAGAAGCGAGAGTCGGTGGCGGCGGGTACCTGCACCGGCATGGTCAGGCTGCCGGGGAAGTGCCGTTGTAGGGCTTTCTCTATGGCGGCGAACATGGGCGAGTCCACGGGCGAGGCCCCCACGTCCTGGGGCATGTACTCCACCCGCACTTCAATGCCGTCATCGCCCACGACTTGCTTAAGGCGCCTCAAGAAGGCCTGGGCGTCGGTGTCTGGAAGCAGGCGGCAGTCCAGGACGGCCTCCGCGCTCTCGGGCACCACGTTCATCTTGTATCCACTGGCCAGGGTGGTGACGGAGATCGTGTCCCGGACCATGGCGGTGATGGTAGGGCTGCGAGAGAAGGCCCGGCCCACGGCCTGCCTCACCAGCGGCCTTTCTGCATTGGACAAGAGCCACGAAGCGGGGAAACCCATCCGGGCCCCCAGCCTGCGGAAGGACTCCCTGGTGATAGGGTTGAGCCGGACGGGTGGGGAGTAGCCCTGTATAGCGTACAGGGCCTGCACCAGCCGTCCGATGGGCGAGGCCCTGGGCGATGAGGGGGTAGAGGCGTGGCCCGCTGTGCCCTGGGCCACCAGCCGGATGCCCAGCCCCTTCTTTTCCGTCACCGAGATGCCGAAGACCGGAGCGTCCCGGAGCACCCCCAATAGGCCGAAGCCGCCCTCGTCCCAGAGGTACTCACACTCCACCTGGGGCCAGTGGTGCTGGACCATCCACTGGGCACCCTGGGCGCTGCCGTGCTCCTCATCCGCCAGGGCCAGGAAAATCAGGTCTCGCTTCAGGGGGAGGCGCTGGGTCTGAGCCAGGAGGAAGGCCATGAGCTGCATCACGCCCAGGCCTTTGGCGTCCAGGGCACCCCGGCCCCACAGGTAGCCCCCTTCCAGGTGGGCTTGGAAGGGAGGGTGCTCCCAGGCCGAGGGGTTGGCGGGCACCACGTCCATGTGGTGGAGCAGGGCCAGCGGACGCCGGCTACCGTCGCCCTTCAGCCGGGCCACCAGGTTGGCCCTGCCCGGGGCCGAGGGGTAGATCTGGGCCTGTACACCGTGGCCCTCCAGCACCTGGGCGAGGAAGCGGGCCGCCTGGGCCTCGTTGCCTGGGGGATTAATGGTCTCGATGCGCAGGTAGTCCGCCAGTAAAGACGCGGCCTGCTGACCTATGGCGTCCCACTGCGGCCCATCTTGGCCCTCTACCAGCTTTGGCACGGCCCCTCCTGCTTCTAATGTGGCATTATTATGCACAATTTGTGTGTAAGGGTTGTTCGTCGCCGGGGACGGGGGTGAGTAAGACATATTGGTATGGTCGGCCAGCCCTTTTGCCGTTGACCGTCCCTGCCCAGGGGTATAGGATAGACGCCGTGTCGTCCTGAGGGAAGGGACGTGAGCGGCAGTCGCACCACTACAACCGAAAAGCAGAAGGTTGGACCGGCGGGGATATCATCCCCGCCCTTTGTGCGTTTCCTGCAACCTCTGGCATCGCTGGGGGTCAGGGACTTCCGTATCTACTGGGTTAGTATGATGGGGCAGTGGTGCGCCATGAACATGCAGATGCTGGCCCGGGGCTGGTTCATGTATGAGCTCACGGACTCGGCCCTTCTCCTGGGGCTGGTGGGGACTACCATGTCCTTCCCCATGCTCCTCTTCTCCCTCTTTGGAGGTACCCTGGCCGACCGCATGGACAAGCGTACCCTGCTGGTAGTGGGGCAGGGTGCGGCGGCCCTGGGGTCCCTGGCCATCGGGCTGGACATAACACTGGGGACCATCGTATGGTGGCACCTGATCCTGGCTAGCCTGTTCCAGGGCACGGTGATGGCCATCAGCCTGCCCTCCCGCCAGGCCGTCATCCCCCAGTTGGTGCCCAAGAAAGACATGCTCAACGCCGTCTCCCTAAGCGCCGCCGGCCAGAACCTGGCCCGCCTCATGGCCCCCGCCCTGGCGGGGTTCCTGGTGCTGTGGATTCAGGTCGAAGGCGTTTACTACGTCATGACGGCCCTCTATTTGATGTCCGCCCTCACCATGCTTCTTCTGCCCCACATAGAGTCCTTGAACAACACGGGCAACAGCGTGCGGAAAGACATGGCCGAAGGGCTGCGGTACCTCAAGGAGAACTCTGTAGTCATGGTCCTGCTGCTGGTGGCCTTCGTCGCTACCATGTTCGGGATGCCCCTCCAGTTCCTGCTGCCCGTGTTCACCGAGGACGTGTTGCAGGTAGGCCCCGAGGCCCTGGGGGTGCTGCTGAGCATGGCCGGCCTTGGCGCCGTGGCCGGCTCTGTTTTCACCGCAGCCCTGGGAGACTTCCGGCGTAAGGGAGCCTTGCTGCTGGGCGTGGTGCTGGTCTTTGGCCTGGGCATCGTGGCCTTCACCATGGCCAACAGCTATCTGATGGCGCTTCTGCTTATAGTGCCCGTGGGCCTGGGGCAGTCGGGGCAGTGGGCAGTGAACAGCGCTCTGGTGCTCAGCTACTCCGACCCCCGCATCAGGGGAAGGGTGATGAGCTTCCAGATGATGACCTTTGGCCTCTTCCCGCTGGGAATCCTTCCCATGGGGGCGGCGGTGGAGGTGCTGGGTCCAAGGTGGGCCCTGGGTGCTGGCGGGGCGGTAGTAGTCTTGTTTGCCCTGTACCTTATCCTATTCAACAAGAAGATAAGAAGGCTGGAGTGACCTCCACCATACGGGCGATGCGCGGTCCCAGCCAGTGACAGGAGACGTATCGTCGTGGATACCCGGATAGCCAGGGCCGGGATGACACCCCCGGCCGGCGCCGCGGGAGGCTGCGAGGCTGTATGGCTGTCCCCTTAGACGCGGGGAGGGCCAGGCTGCCCAGGATAGCAGCCCTTCAGGTGTTCCAGAACTCCCCCTACCGGCGCCTGTGGACTGCCAGCCTGCTCTGGAACTTTACCCGCTGGATGGAGACCACCGTAGTCGGCTGGCAGGTCCTGGAGATGACCGACTCCCCCTTCATGGTGGCGCTGGCGGGCTTCTTCCGCATGGCGCCCATGTTCTTCTTCGGCATCTTTTCGGGACTTTTGGCCGATAGGGTGTCTCGTAAGAGGGTGGTGCTGGCGTCCCAGAGCATCAGTTTGATGTCGGCGGCCGTCATGGCAGCCCTACTGCTCACTGGCCAGATAAGGCTGTGGCACATTGCTCTGCTGGTGCTGGCCACGGGCTTCGCCTGGGCCATGGACTTCCCCTCTCGCCGCTCCCTCATCATGGACCTGCTGGGGCCGCAGCGGCTGACCTCGGCCATGTCCTTGGAGATCGCCGCGTTGAACCTGAGCAAGATGGTGGGCCCCATGGTGGGAGGGTCCCTCATCCCGCTGATAGGGGTGGCTGGCTGCTTCGTACTCCTCTCGGCGGTCCACCTTACAGGGCTGTGGCTGCTCTCCTCCGTGGCCCAGCCGCCCAGGAGCCATCCCGTCAGCAGCGGTTCCGTCTTGAAGAACCTGCGGGACGGGCTGCGGTACGCCAGGACGAACCAGCCCATTCTGGGTGTGCTGGTGGTCACCGTGCTGATGAACTTCTTCGCCTTCCCCTACATGCAGCTCATGCCCGTCTTCGCCCGGGACGTCTTGAAGGTGGGACCGGCCCTCATGGGCGTCCTCATGTCCGCCGACGGCCTGGGTGCCATGGTGGGGGTCCTGTTCACGGCGGCCCGGTCCAAGATAGAGCGCCGGGGCCTCGCCTTCCTGGGGGGCTCCCTGGGGCTCCTGGGCGCCCTGCTGCTGTTCTCCTTCTCGCCCTGGTTCGCCCTGGCCTTCCTCTTCCTGTTCCTTGGGGGAGCCTTCGGCATCGGGTTCTCCGTCATGCAGAGCGCCATCATCCTGGTATCGGCCTCGGAAGAGATGCGGGGCCGTTCCATGGGCTTGCTGACCTTGGCCATAGGGTTCGGACCCCTGGGCACCCTGCACCTGGGTATGCTGGCCAGCCTTTTGGGGGCACCCCTGGCGCTGACCATCAGCGCCAGCGCTGGCATGGTATTCATAGGACTGCTGGTGCCCAGGATACCCGGCCTGCGCCGGGCGTAGGTTGCCCGGGCCGTCCACCAGCGGACTTCTAGGGCGGGGTGACTGTGACCATCTCCCGGATGTTGTCCAGGGTAGCGTGGCCGATGCCTGGCACCTCCAGGAGCTGCTCTACTGACCGGAAGCCGCCGTTGCGCTGCCGGTAGTCCACAATGGCTTGGGCCTTGGCCTGCCCGATGCCCGGCAGGACCTGAAGCTCCTCCACGGTTGCCCTGTTCAGGTCTAGCCTCTGGCCCTGGCCTGTCAGGGCCGTTTGGGTGGGTACCACCGTTTCGCCCACGCGGGGCACGTAGATGAAGTCCTCGTCCTGGACCCGGCGGGCCAGGTTCACCCGGGTTAGGTCCGCCTCCTGAGTGGTGCCGCCAGCGGCCTGGAGGGCCTCCTGTACCCTGTCGCCAGGCCTGAGGGAATAGACGCCAGGGCTGTTCACCGCTCCTGCGATGTAAACCTTCAGCTCTGGGGTTGGGGTGGCGGTGGGTAGCTGCACCTCCAGCCTGGGGGAGGCGCTGCTCCTGGCCCAAAAGAACATAGCGCCGGATACCGCCGCTACAAACAGCAGCGCCAGAAGTATCTGGTAGAGGTTTCTATCCAGTATCACGGGCTATCCTTTCGTATCCGGCCAAAATGATAGCCCAGGCTCCAGGCCATCTCAACCCCTATAGGCTGTCCTGGGAATGCCGCACGGGTACTGTGTCTGGGGTGGAGGTGTTGTCATACCACAGCCTGTGGGCCGAGGCACCGGGGGCCCTGGCCCCTAATCTGCCCTGGCCATGCAGGCAGGCGCTCTAAGGCGGCCAGAAGCGGGTCAAGGGCCCAACAAAGTAGAGCGAGGAGGCCACGCCCTAGGCCCCCTTCGAGGTGGGGTGACCAATGGCATGCCCAAGGAGAATCCCTTGCTGGACTGCTCCTTGCCCTTTACCTGAACCGGCGCGCCTTCAGGTCCCACGGATCGAGGCGGTACCGCTTCACACCGTCGGGGTTTAGCTCAATACCCAGGCCCGGCCGGTCCCAAGGCCATATGGCCCCGTCGTGGTAGTCGAACATGGGCGTGATGACCTTCTTGAAGTCGTCAAACCAGGTGTGCAGGCACTCCTGGCGGTACAGGTTGGGTGTGGTCATGCATACGTGGAAGGCGGCCATGATAGCCACCGGCCCCAGGGCATCGTGGGGGCTGAAGCGCACGTAGTAAGGCTCGGCCATGGCGGCGATGCGCCGTAGTTCGCTGATGCCACCGCACCAGGCCACGTCGGGCATCACGTAGTCCACCAGGCGGTTCTCAAAGATAGGTATGTAGTCCCAGCGGGTGAAGTGCCGCTCGCCGATGCAGAGGGGAATGTTGGTGTTCTCCCGCACCTGGCGCAGGGCCTGGAAGTCCTCGGGGGGCACGGGCTCCTCGAACCAAATCAGGTTCACGTGCTCCAGGGCCCGGGCGGCGGCGATGGCGCTGGCCACGTCGAAGCGGCCGTGGGCGTCCACGCACAGCTCGAAGTCCGGGCCCACGGCCTCCCGCACGGCGTCCATCCATTCCACCGCCTCGGCGATGGCCCTGGGCGACAGTCGCTCCACCAGGTCAGCCCCTCGGTGGGGGCCAGACAGGGGCCTCTGCCACTTGAAGGGGTCGGTCTTGATGGCCTGGTACCCCTCCGCCACGGTCTTCTTGGCAGCGGCCACGGCATCGGCCACCGTCACGCCCTCGTACCACTGGTCCTGGATGTGGGTGTAAAGGGGCACGCTGGGCCTTAAAGGCCCGCCCAGGAGCTGGTAGATGGGTACCCCCAGCACCTTGCCCCGGATGTCCCACAAGGCGATGTCAATGCCGCTGATGATGTGGGACACATACCCTCTGCCGTTGAGGGTGCTGAAGCCGTGGAAAATGCGCTGCCATATCTCTTCAATGTTGGCGGGGTCTTCGCCCACCACCAGAGGCTTCACCGCCTCGATGCCTGCCACCAGCATGGGCGTGCTCCGGTAGTCGGTGCACTCCCCCAGGCCGGTAACACCCTCGTCGGTGTGCACCTCCACAAAGGTCCAGGGCAGGCCCTCCCGCACCAGGACAACATGAGTCTTCAGGTCGGTGATCTTCATCGCTTCCTCCGTACACCAGGCAGCCATTCACCACCCGTCTCAATGAGGGGCATCATATGGGCGGCGCACGGGCCTGTCAACCCCCGCCACCCTGGAGAGGAAGCCCAGCCGGCCTCCGGTACCCCAGGGTTGCCAGGGTGCCCTCCCGGACATAAGATTTCCTCGCCCATTCCAGCCCCTTAGGGAGGAGAGATGAAGATCACAGGCGTGAAGCTATCGGTCCTTCAGGCCCCAGCTTTTGCCAACCGGCTCTTCGACCTGGAGCCTATCCCGGGGATGAGGCGCACGCGGTACATCCACCGCGTGGCCTCCCAGAGCCCAGGTTATCAGCAGGTGATGCACGTGCTGACCGACGAGGGGGTAGAGGGTGTGTGCACCGTGGCCCCCATCGGCTCCGAGGGCATGGGCAGGGAGACCCTGGAGCAGCTACGCCACCTAGTGGTGGGGGAGGACGCCCTGGACCGGGAGAGGCTGTACCAGAAGCTGCACACCGGCACACGGTGGATATACCGCGAGCCTGGCTGGGCCGGGGCCTTCGATAACTGTCTCTGGGACATCGCGGGCAAGGTGGCCAACCTGCCGGTCTATGCCCTCTTGGGGCGGGTGCGGGAGCGCATCCCCGTTTACATGAACATCCGGGGTGCCACCAGGGAGGAGGCCGCCGCCGACGCCCAGCGGGCGGTGGAGCAGGGGTACCGGGCGGTGAAGGACCACTTCTACCACCCGGTGGAGGAGAACATCCGCTGGTTCCAGGCCATCCGCCAGGCCGTGGGCCCTGAAGTGGAGATCATGCACGACGCAGTAGGGATATACACCTTGGAGGAGGCGGTACGGGTGGGCCGCGCTCTGGAGTCTCTGGCCTACAAGTGGTTCGAGGAGCCTCTACCCGAACGGTATCAAAACAAGATGAAGGCCCTGTGCGATGCCTTGGATATACCCATCCTGGCGCCAGAGATGATGATGAACGACGTTGACCTGTCCGCCCAGTGGCTTATCTCTGGGGCCACGGATATGGTGCGGGCCAACGCTCGCCATGGGACAACGGCGGTGCTGAAGCTGGCCCACCTGGCGGAGCTCCACGGCACCACTATCGAGCTCAATGGCACGGGAGGGCTCTTCGGGCTGGTGCACGCCCACCTGCTGTGCTCCATCGCCAACACCAGCTACTACGAGTACTTCGGTGGCGCCCACGAACAGGCGGGTAAGGAGATCGGCATGCAGAACCCCGTGGTGCCGGTGGACGGGTACGTGGCCCCGCCCCTTGGCCCTGGGTGGGGCGCGGAGTGGGACTGGGCCTACTTCAGGAAGCATGTGGTGGCGGAGTACTAGGGTCGGAGCCTGAAAGGGACCTGCCGCCGGCCGGAGTGGGCGACCCGGGGAATCAAACTCCGGGCCGACAGCCCAAGGCTGTGGGTAGCAAGGCCCCTTCCTTAGGTTCCTCCCCAAGGTTCCTCCCCACGTCACCTACGCCCTCCGCCAAGGGAGGATGAGGGGCACGCCTTGCAGTAGGGCTCGCCCCTTCGCTTCGCCCAGGGCTGCGGCTCACCAGGCAAGCTCTGGACCCGCGCCTGAGGGTCCTGCTCCACCTCCTGGAGCACCATAGCCAAACTATGGCTCAGGGTACACCTTGCTGGAGAGGGGAAAGCCGTGAGGCTAGGAGTGAGGCCACAGGTGCAGGGGGCAGAGCCCCCTGCCGGGGGTTCGAGGGTGTCCCCCCGAAAACCCATCGAGGGCGGGTGGGTGGGACCAAACACAATCCTTCTCGGGTGGCCAGATGTAAGGCTACAGGATGATGACCCTAGGTCAAGGCTGGCCTAGAACAGGGGAGTGCAGAGGGGGCTGCCCCCCTGCTAGGGGTGCCAGGGGAGAATCCCCAAGGGCTCGCCCTTGACCCACGCTTCCCTGAGGTGGTCACTAAGGGTATGTGACCAGGGAAGGTGAAGAGCGGGTGCAGGGCCAGCCCTGCCAGGGCGCGCCCTGCCGGAGCACAGCCCTGGCACCTCACCAACCTTCAAACTTTCTCAAAATTTACCGACAAAAATAACATCGAACCCCTTGGAGGAGGTGCGAATGAGAAGAAAACGGTGGGTACTGATCTCGGTGCTGGCGGCGTTGCTGGCCCTGGCCGTAGCGGGAGGGACAGCCCTGGCCCACGGCTGGTGGAGGGGAGGCGACCCGTCCAGTAACCAGGACCTGATGGCCAGGATCGCCACTACCTTGGGACTGGAACAGCAGGCCGTGGAAGACGCCTTCCGCCAGGCCTACAACGACACCCGGCGACTGGCGGAGGAAGAGGCGCTGAAGGCCAGGCTGGACAGGCTAGTGGAGGCGGGCAGAATCACCCAGGAGCAGGCCGACCAGTACATGGAATGGTTCCGGTCACGGCCCGACGTGGCAACAACTGTTGTCAGACCTTTCTTTGGCCACCCGGCTAAAGTTGGGCTGACGCCAAGCATCACCGACCAACTCCTGACCCGCGTCGCCGAGATCCTGGGGCAGGATGCCGCCAGGGTCAAGGATGCCTATAACCAGGCCGTCCGAGGCTTGCAGGAGGATGCCCTTCAGGCGCGCTTGGACGCCCTGGTGGAGGAGGGGCGCATCACCCAGGAGCAGGCCGACCAGTACATGGAGTGGTTCCGCTCTCGGCCCGACGTCTCCCTGACCATGCCCTTCCACGGCCCGGCCAGGTTTTGGGGGTTCCCCTACGGGCCTGGTCACGGTATGGGTTTCTGGGGAGCACCCCACATGCGTATGTACAAGGCGCCGGAGGCCACTCCGGGAGCCAGCGCCTCGGGTACCGTTAACTGAGAGGGGCAGAGGGGACTGGCGCGCTCCCGCTGGAGCGAGGGGCGGGACTTAACCTCCCGCCCCTCTCGCATTTCGGCCCCTTAACCCTTCCAGCGGCCCAGCTCGACCCGCAGGGCATCTTCCAAGGCAGGCAGCACAAACCGGAAGCCCGTGGCCTCCAGCCTGCTAGGCAGCGCCTTGACGCCGCCCAGCAACTCGCCGCTGGCCTCCCCCAGGGCCAGCTTCAGGGCAGGCCCGGGTATCCTGAGGAACGCCGGGCGTCCCAGGACTCGGCCCAGGGTCTTGACCAGTTGAGCGTTGGTCACCGCCTTGGGAGAGGCCACGTTGACCGGGCCGGAAAGCTCTGGAGTGAACATGATGTGGTAGAGGGCCCCTAGCATGTCGTCCATGGAGACCCAGCTAACGTATTGCCGCCCTGCGCCGAAGGTGGCCCCCAGCCCCAGCCGGGCCGGGATAAGCAAAGGCTTCAGAAAGCCGCCTCGGCCAGATACCACCACGCCGCTGCGGGTGTTCACCACCCGGACCCCTGCCCGTGCGGCAGGTTGGGCGGCCTCCTCCCACGCCCGACACACCCCTGCCAGAAAGCTGTTGCCAGGGCCCGCCTCCTCGGTCACCGGATGGTCACCCGTGTCGCCGTAGTAGCCCACCGCCGATGCCGATATGAACACCCTGGGTGGCCTATTGAGCCTGGCCAGGGTCTCGGCCAGGAGCCGGGTGCCCTGGACGCGGCTGCTCAGGATAGCCTGCTTCCTCCCCCTGGTCCAGTAGCCCCCTATGCTCACGCCTATGAGGTTGACAACGACGTCCACACCCTCCAGGGCCGAGGCGTCGATCTCGCCCCTAGTGGGGTCCCAGTAGATCTCGGTGGTCCTGGGCCGGGGCTGTCGTCGGACCAGGGGGTCAACGCGGTGGCCACCACTGGTCAGGAAGTGGACCAGATTGCTCCCAATGAGGCCCGAGGCGCCAGCGACGGCGATGCGCAGGGAAGCTTCACGGGAGTAGGTGCGGTGCCTCATGAGGTCAGTGGCGACGCGGTGATGGCGATAGCGGAACGCCCTACGCAGGGCCCGGCGGACGTACCCATCCGCCAGCAGCCCGCCCAAAGCCCCCATGGGAAGCTGGTACTCGACATAGTCCTCCAGGTAGCAGTCCCCCTCCCCCAGGGGAACGAACAGATGCCTGTGCTGCCACTGCTTGAAGGGCCCCCGTACCTGGTAGTCGTCGAAGCGGCGGCCCTCCTGATAGTTACGGTGCTCCAGGCTCCAACGCAAGGCCAGGGGCCCGCGCCTCAGCTCCAGCACGGCCCTGGCCCCCTCGGCGATGCCACCCTGACTTTCGACCACGCGGATATCCTCCCAAGGCGGCGTAAGCCGCTGGAAGGCCCCCGGCCGGGCGTGCCACTGGAACACCGCCTCGGCCGGGGCCTCTACATGGCTGCGGTACTGGAAGACCGCTATCTCTCCGTCCTCCTATCCCTACCTACTGTCGGTAATCCTGGATGTCTATAAGCTTAGCAGACCAGGGGCAGTAGTACTTCACGTTGTTCAGCCACTGGTCCAAGTCCTCCTCCACGAAGGAGGGTAGGCCGTCGCAGACCTCTATGGCCATCTCCACCAGCTCGGTATCCTGGGGGTCCAGGTGCCAGGACCAGGGTAGGTTGTGCAGGCCAGGCCCCGGGCCAGCCCGCAGACTGCCATTGGGGAAGACGTTCTGAATCTCACCTCGCTGCAGCTTGAACAGGGCTTCGATGGTCTGGGGGTTGGTGACGAAGAGCTTGAACTGCTCGCTCTCGGCCACCAAGAAGGTAGCCACGACACCACCCTTCAGCTCCGCCAGCAGGTCAGGGGTCACGCTGGTCACCTCACCAGTCTGGCCATTGACGGACACGGTGACCTCGCTGGGCGGGTAGCCGTACTTGGACGCCATGGTTATCACCCAGTGCCTGGTTGGCTCCAGGGTGACGTTGACCAGAGGTGGCTGGTTGAGGGCCTGCTGGTACAGCTCCTGGCTCACCTGTTCCCACCTGCCGCCCAT
>DAOUBE010000278.1:0-4660 GCA_034432835.1 Dehalococcoidia bacterium
GGCAGCTCCGGCATTTCCTCTCCTGAGTTTTCCCTGCGCTGTCAATCTGGGGTTGACGTAGCGATGCATGCCAGTATAATGTCCCGGCCAATTTGGTTAAAGCGTGAAGGACTATTAAACACATTTAACTTATGGGTAGGTTCACAGGGATAGGCGTTGGCAATTCCTGGGGAGGTGCTGGTATGAATAAGCGGTTCGTGTTCCTACGTGATTGTGACCATCCTTTGCTCGAGGGCGACAACGCTCACGTCCTTGGGGTACATGATTCTCCAGATGAAGACCCTCATTGCCACTACACGGTCTTGGAAGTGGATGAAGAGGGGCGGGCGATAGTGTATGACTGGGGCTACCACACGTTAGAGGAGGCTAAAGCGGCGGTTGAATAGCCACGGCTATGGCTCTGACGAAAGTGAGAAAACGGCTAGGATATGCCTTTATCCTGTGAACGCTCTGACCAGGTTGTGGATTTCATAGACCTGGGTCCATCCAGCCTGTTCCACTGGTTGACCCGACGTGCAGACTTTTCACAAGCCAGGGAGCCTTTTCCAATGTCATTCTGAGTTCTTATACGAAGGACTCAGAATCGTCCATGCCCCACTGGTGTGCGGCGCCACAAAGTATGAAAATGCCTTTGCGCCGATGGGTGAAAGAGTTCGTGTGTCATTGGTGCCGTGAGCCCGACTTAGAATGACAGGGCACTACTCTGCTGGTCGTAAACCTTCACCTGGGATGTGGAAGGCTAGCCCAAGCGTCACCTTAACTTAAGGGCATCTACCATTTGGATACTCTTGTGAAGCTGAAGTAGTAGGATGAACCTGATGCCCATTGGGGTGAGAAAAACCTGACGTCCCTCTTGCCCCAGTAGCCCTAGCTCTATGGCGTAGTTGGAATACATTCTAGTGCCATGGTACCAAGTCTTGCGCTCTGACCATTGGAAGTACTTCCCACAGTGGTCTCTAAAGTAGGGTATCAAAACGTCTCGTGGCACGGGATACGTATTCTTGGAAAGATTGAAAACCGCCTCGACTATTGAAAAGATCCCATATATGGTTGGAGAAGCGAAGGGATTGCGGATGATGAACTCCGATAATAGTGTCGCCTGCTCTTCAGATAGGTGAAGGTCGGGTAAATCTGAGGGCATGGCTTTGACGTACTCTTGACCCAGCTCTGTAAGGGTGTATTTCCCTCCCTGATTCTCTGCCAAACGTAGTTCCTTAAGAAATCTCAAATGGTTAGCAATGCTTCGCTTGGAAAGCCCCGTATTTGCAGCTATCGCAGCAGAGTCTTGGGATGAATCCAACGCTCTAGCTACACGGTTTATAAGGTGTATGTTCCAGAGCCCGTGGTCTGAGGGCTTAAGGGTGGCAAACCCAGAAAGCCCCATGAATCGTTGAAAGAATTCCTTAAGGACTTCTTCAGGCTTGTAGTCCACCGGCAGAATGTCGTGCTTGAGGCACAACTGCCTTCCATCCTCAGGGATAAAGGGGCATAGCAGTATTGCTTTGACTTCTGCCGGAATGAGCTTCCCTGCACACTGTAGATTAACCAGGTCTTGCCTATAACTGCTGATTTGAGAGATGAATTCATCGCTGAAGTCCGCAGTCTTCAACTCCACAAGCAGAAGTCGTGATCCTGATAGGAAAAGCAGGTCAAGCCTTCCAGAAGGCAAGCTCATCTGGCGGGCTAGCAAAGATGGTTCGGTGGGAAGGGAAAGCACCCGCTGAGCAATAGCAGGGTAGATGGCTAATACGTCCTCGACCTGGGACTCCCTTATTTCGATAGCCATTGGTCCCTGCTCACCCCCTTCTCACTCCATATCCCCCCACGTTTGGCCGGTCTTGACCTCCACCTTCAGCGGCACCGAGAGCTGGAGGGCCTGGGGCATCTCCTCCAGCACCATCCCCTTCAGCGCCTCCACCTCCTCCACCGGCACCTCGAACATCAGCTCGTCGTGCACCTGGAGCACCATGAGCGACCGTAGCCGGTCCTGGGCCAGCCGGCGGTGCACCCGCAGCATGGCCAGCTTCATAATGTCCGCCGCCGTCCCTTGGATGGGCATGTTGATGGCCACTCGCTCCGTGGCCTGGCGCACGTTGAAGTTGCTGGCGTTGATCTCCGGCGTGTACCGCCGGCGGCCCAGCATGGTCTCCACGTAGCCGTCCTGCCGTGCCTTCCTTACCGTGCTTTCGATGTACTCCTTGATGCCCGGGTACTTGCTGAAGTAGGTGGTGATGAACTTCTGGCCCTCCTCCGGGGAGAAGCCCGTCTGCTGGGAGATGCCGTAGGGGGAAAGGCCGTAGATGACGCCGAAGTTGAGGATCTTGGCGATGCGGCGCATCTCCCCGTTCACCTTGTCGATGGGGACGTTGAACATCATGGAGGCCGTGGCGGCGTGGATGTCCTGCCCCTGGTGGAAGGCGCTGAGCAGGGCCGGGTCCTGGGACAGGTGGGCCAGCACCCGCAGCTCGATCTGAGAGTAGTCGGCGGACAGGAGGAGCCGTCCCTGGGGCGCCACGAAGGCCTTGCGCACCTGCCGTCCCAGCTCGGTACGCACGGGGATGTTCTGGAGGTTGGGCTCGCTGCTGGAGATGCGGCCGGTGATGGCCCCCGTCTGGTTGAAGCTGGTGTGCAACCGGCCCGTACGAGGGTTCACCAGCTCGGGCAGGGCGTCGGCGTAGGTGGACTTGAGCTTGGACAACTGCCGGTGCTCCAGCACCTTGTCCACCACCGGGTGGGCGCCCCGTAGGGCCTCCAGGGCGGCGGCGTCGGTGGAGTAGCCTGTCTTGGTGCGCTTGGTCTTGGCCAGGCCCAGCTCGTTGAACAGCACGTCGGCAAGCTGCTGGGTAGAGCCGATGTTGAACTGGTGCCCCACCAGGTCGTAGATCTCCACCTCTAGCTGCTGGAGCTGCTGGTGTAGTTCTCGGGACATGGCCCGCAGCACTTCAACGTCCAAGGCCACGCCTGCCAACTGCATGTCCACCAGCACGGGCACCAGGGGCATCTCCAGGTTGGTAAACAGGTCCCACAGCCCCTGCTTCCGCAGCTCTTCCTGGAAGGCCTGCCTCAGACGCATGGTCATATCCACGTCGGCGCAGGCGTAGGTACAGGCCTGCTCCAGGGGCACCTGGGCCATGGTAATCTGCTTCCTGCCGGTGCCAATGAGGTCGGTGATGGGGGTCATCTCCTGGCCTAGCACGTCCAGGGCCAGGGCCTTGAGCCCCAGGGCCTTTCTCCCCAGCAGGTGGGCGGCGATCATGGTGTCAAAGGCCATGGCGGCCACCGTGACGCCGTGGTTGGCCAGGACGGTCATGTCGTAGTTGGCGTTGTGGGCCACCTTAGGGATGCCCGGGTCCTCCAGCACGGGCTTTAGCCTGGCCAGGGCCTCCTCCAGGGGTACCCGGGGCCCATCGTTGTGCCCCAGGGCCACGTAACGGCCGTGGCCGGGGCCAGTGGACAGGGCCAGGCCCACCAGGTCGGCCTGCATGGGGTCCATGCTGCTGGTCTCCATGTCCAGGGCGAAGGCGCCGGAGGCCCGCAGCTCCTGGGCCAGCCTGTCCACCTCCTCCAGGGTGGTCACCGGTCGGTAGTCGGTGACCACGCCTACCGAAGCCATGGCCGGCGTCCTGGGCCTCTCCGGGGGTGTGGTCGGCTCGGGCACCTTATTCACCAGGCTGAAGAACTCCAGCTCCCGGAACAGGTCGATGACCTTCTGGCGGTCATAGCTGCCGAAGCGGGTGGCCTCCAGGTCCAGGGTCACCGGCAGGTCCTTTACGATGGTGGCCAGCAGCTTGCCCTCCAGGACCTGCGCCTGATGGGCCATCAGATTCTCCCGCAGGCTCTCCGGCGTGACCTCCTGGATGTGCTGGTAGAGGCCCTCCACGCTGCCGTAGGCCACCAGCAGCCGGATGGCCGTCTTGTCGCCGACGCCCGGCACGCCGGGGATGTTGTCTGAGGGGTCGCCCTTCAGGGCCTTGAAGTCCGGGAGCTGGGCAGGACGCAGCCCTCCGTAACGCGCTGTCACCTCGGCCTCGTCGAACACCTTCCGGTCCTGGATGCGGTAGTGCAGCACCACCTTCACGTAGGGCGATACCAGTTGCAGCGTATCCGTGTCTCCGGTGAGGATAAGGGTCTCGATGCCCTTCTCCTCGGCCTGGCGACACAGGCACCCCAGCACATCATCGGCCTCATAGCCCTGGAGCTCGTATATAGGGACGTTGAAGGCCTCCATGAGCTGCCGGACGCGGGCGAACTGGGGCCTCAGCTCCGGGGGTGAGGGAGGCCGCTGGGCCTTGTAGGCCTCGAAGCGCAGGTGGCGGAAGGTGGCGCCGTCCCTGTCGAAGGCGATGGCGCAGTGGGTGGGCTTCCAGTCCTGGAGGGCCTTGAGGAAGGTGGTGGCGAAGCCATAGACCGCCGTGGTGTTCTCCCCGGTCTTTCTAGTAGAGAGCTGCTGGGTGATGGATATGGCGTGCCAGGACCTGTGGACCAGGGCATGGCCGTCCATGAGCATGAGGCGGGGCCGGTCGGCGGCGGCCGGCGCTTCCATCAAGGGCAGGGTCTGGGGCTGAGCTTTAGTGCGGGGCATAGGGCACCACCTCCAGGAAACTGGCTAGACATTGGGCATTATACACCAACATAACGCAGTCACCGACTTTTGGACGGG
>DAOUBE010000279.1:0-5153 GCA_034432835.1 Dehalococcoidia bacterium
ACTCTGTCCAGGGGCACCACGGCGGTGCAGGCCTTAACCTCTGTAACTGGCATCTTTCTGCCTCCTTGAAGGGTAATCACGGGCTGCCATTCCAGGGATGCTCCTAACCTCCTCAACCCCCCATGGCGATGCCAAGTATAGGTCAAGGCTGGCGTTGGGTAAACCCTTGTCAGGAAAAGGTACTCCTTGGCCGTTTGATTGAGCCCTTGGACATTGTTATTTCCTAAGAAGTAAGTAAAATCGGCATCAAGAAAAGTAAAAGTACCATCAACAAGGGTAATGATTCAGCAGGAGGGGGATGGATTTGATGGCAGGGGAAAGGATAACAGACTGCAATCAGGAGAAGAATAGCACTGAGGAGATGCTCACCGTCAACGACGTGGCAAGGCTGCTCCATGTTCACCCGAACTCGGTCAGACGATGGGCTGACATGGGGCTGCTGAGGTCATACCGGGTGGGCCTTCGGGGGGACCGGCGGTTCAGCCCGGGAGACGTGGCCCGGTTCCTGCGGTCCTGGCCAAAATCCTAGGCTGGCGTCGGCAAGCTTTCTGGACGGCCTCCAGGCGTGGCGCGGCTCAGGGGGAAGGGGCGCGAGGGTGGATGGCGGCGGTGGGTAGGGTAGGAGACGGCTGATCGCGCCGGTTTGTCGGGTAGTGTGGTAGGGGCCCCTCCCTCTGAGCACCGGTCCTGGCCCGGGGGGCCTCAAGCCTTGTCTCGGCTTCTCCAAGGCCACAGCCTGTCTAGAAGGCCGTGGCCCAGGGTGACCATTACGAGGCCGGTGGTGGTGCCAAAGATGTCCACCGCCAGGTCTTTCTTGGACGCGTCCCTCCCGGGGATGAAGGCCTGAAGGAACTCGTCCCCCGCGGCCACGAATACGACCATGACAAAGGCCGCGGTTAGTCGCAGCATCCGGGACTCCCTGAACAAGGCCGAGGAACCGAGGGCGATGTAGGCCGTCACGGCCAGAACGGCGTACTCGGTGAAGTGGCCTACAATGTGCCCGTACTCTCTCAACGTGTCTACAGGGATGCGGTCTATGAAGGGAACAGAGGTTTGTGAGGACAAGCCGTATATAAGGCTGATCCATAGAAGCAAGGGTATCCAGTAGAGGACTCGAGACCGAATTGTTTCTGCCATGATAGTATTCTAACCCCTGTAAGCTTTTGGGCAAAAGCCCTGGAAAGCTCCTTGGACCTTCCAAAGGGAAAATCTAACCCAAGTCTAACCATATTGGTGGGCGACCAGCCAGGGCCAAGACACCACAGTTCGCGACCCCTTCCCTGGGCCAGGTAGGCAGTTGCGGCCTGAGTGAGAATACAGGGGTAGCGTTGAGGATTCTACTTTAGGTGCGGGAGCTGCTCTCGACCAGCTCCCTGGCGCCCCGACGAGTCTGCTCGCCATGGAGAAGCCTGGACACATCGTCCAGAAGGGCAAGCAGCTTTTTCCCTTTTTCCGTCACTATGTAAACAGTAACGCCGTTCTTGGCCTTCTCGGCAACCAGGAAGTTTTTCTCCAGCAAGAAGGCCAGGTACTTGCTTGTCTGGGCATAGTTCATGGCTGCGGCTAACCGCATGGACGTCTTGGTGACGCGGTCCTGGCGCAGGATATCTGTCAAGATATCCATGGTTGAGCGCTTGTGCTGTACCACTCCCGTTCCCTCCTAACGGGTCGGCAACATGTCCAGCGCCGTCGTAGCGAAAGTCATGCACCGACGGCCAACCTATTGAAGGACTATGCTCCACCTCACGTCTTTGTATGCCCCGCGGCCGTCCCTTCCAGGCCTTGGCCGTCAGGGCTATCGTCTCACGGAGGCTCAACCCTTTCCACCCCTCGCTCCCCACTCCTCCGGTGCCCCGCCGCTGGTGCTCCGGACCTCAGGGGGTGATGGTGCAGAGGTCAGGAGGTTTCCCTTACTCTATAACCTTCCTTACCTGGTTAGAGATGGTGCACATCATAGCCACTAGTCCACCAGGTGTCAATTAACGTTACGTAACACTGCTAACAATGCCACGTTCTGTATCCGCCGGCATCCAGGGCCTATGGGCAAGCAAAGGGCAGCCTCAGAACTCCTCCCGGCCGCCCATATCCAGCATCTCTATGACCTGCTGGAGCTTGCCGAGAAATTCCTCCCCCTTGGGAGTGAGCTCGTAAATCTTGCTTCGAGTGCTTATCCCGGGCTTCTCTTTGATGAACCCTTTGTCCAGAAGGAGTTGAATGTACTTCATGATCAGAGGGGGAGTGATACTGGTCTTTTTCAATACGTCAGCTTTGCGGGCCGGACAAGCCGCCAGTATTTCCCATATCAGCAGCATATAGTCGCGACGACCACGAACGTCAACAGGCATTACAAGCCTCCCCAACTTCCGGTCCACATGGCACGGTTGGACTCATGGCCCCCTTTTGCCTATCCGCCGGTGTCCCGACACCACTAAGCGTCGCGCGCCGCACGGAGCTGACTGCAAATATACTAGCGCAATACTCATAACTAGCGTATCACTTATGTGTCAATTTTAAGTAAACAAATATAAAGGAACTGTCAAGTTATACTTGTGTCCATGTATGGCAAGCTGGCAACACAGCCAGGGCACCCTTCTCTTTGGGCACCCAAGGTGGAGTGTGTCTGACCCCCAGCAGGGTGTACCCTCCACCCATAGTTCGGCTATTGTGCTCCAGGTAGGATGGTGGAGCAGGACCCTCAGGCAGGGGTCCCGAGTCTGCCCCGGTGAGCCGTAGCCTTGAGCGAAGCCAAGGGGCGATCCCTGGTGGAGAGGGGGTCAGGGGGTGAGGCAATCCCCAGACCCCTCTCCCACTCACGTGTTTCGCAGCCCTCTGAGGAACACAGCATCCAAACTATGGGTGTAGAGCGAATCCTGCCCCCTCCCAAGGGAGATGGTCGGGGTGAGGGCGCCCAAGCCGCCGAATTCCTTCGGCGGTACACGCCCTCCAGTATGTCCAACTGCAGGGGACTCTAGGCCGTGGACTTCGGCTAGCCCAGTGGGCCTCTCATCGCTGCCCTATGGTGCTGGCCAGGTAAGCCTTGAGCAGTTCGTCCAGGTCACCGTCCAGTACACCCTGGGTGTTGGAGGTCTCGAAGCCAGTGCGGTGGTCCTTGACAAGCTGGTAGGGGTGTAGGACGTAGCTACGTATCTGGTTACCCCAGGACGCCGGGACAAACTCGCCCTTGAGCTCGGCCTGCTCCTTGGCCCGCTGCTCCAGCTCTCGCTCCATTAGGCGGGCGGTCAGGATGCGCATAGCGTACTCCCGGTTCTGGCGCTGGGAGCGCTCCTGCTGGCAGGTCACCACGATCCCCGTGGGGATGTGAGTGATGCGCACAGCGGAAGAGACCTTTTGAACATTCTGCCCGCCATGGCCGCTGGCCCGGAAGAAGTCCACCTTCAGGTCGTCGGGGCTGATGGTTATGTCCACATTCTCTTCGGCGGCGGGCAGCACCTCCACCAGGGCGAAGGAGGTGTGGCGCAGGTGGTCGGCGTCGAAGGGGGACAGGCGGACCAGGCGGTGGACACCCTTCTCGCCCTTCAGATAGCCGTAGGCGTAGGGGGCCCTTATCTCCAGGGTAGCGCTCTTGATGCCGGCCACATCGCCCGGGGAGAGGTCCAGCACCTGGGCCTGGAAACCTTTGCGCTCGGCCCAGCGAAGGTACATACGCAGCAGCATCTCGGCCCAGTCCTGGGACTCGGTGCCGCCGGCCCCCGCGTGAATGGAAAGGATAGCGTCGCGCTGGTCGTAAGGGCCGGAAAGGGTCAGATGGAACTCGGCCTCCTCTAACTGGCGGGCCAGGTCACGGGCCTCCGCCCGTAGTTGCTCCTCCAGGGAGCGGTCGCCCTCCTGGAGGGCCATCTGAACCAGCTCCAGGAGGTCGGACAGCCTCCTTTCCAGGGGCTCCCAGGCCTCCACCTCCTTCTTAAGAGTAGCCAGGCGCTGCATGGCGCGCTGGGCCTGGTCTGGGTTCGCCCAGAAGGAAGGCTGCCCAGCCTGTTGCTCCAGCTCCTGGATCTCCTTCTTCTTACCGGCGATGTCAAAGACGCTCCAGAAGCCCTGCAAGCTTCTGACGCATCTCTTCCAGGGTTGATTTCAAATCTTCCATATTTAGGTTACCGTCCTTTGTATGTCCGTTATGTCGCCCCTGGCGGGAAGGGCCGGCGAGGAGCTTGGACGCCTCGCGGGTGCGGCCCTTCGGCAGGTCTAGTAGTATTGGACTCTCAAGCCCATCCATTCTAGCATGGTACATGAGTAGCACCGCCTGCAAGTGGGAGCGGGGCCCGTTCCATGTCAGAACAGGCGCTGCTGGCCCTCCTGGGAAGCTGGGGCGGACTCTAGCACCGGAACACGGCCTGCGGCGGCCTCGTGGGCAAGGCGGGTGGGCTCGGGCATACGATGGCCCTTGCAGCAGGCCAGCACCCAGCGCACAACCTCCTCTAGCCCTATCCTGTGGCCCACGGATACGTAAATGGGCGAGGTGCTGTCCCTGGTGCGCAGAGCTGCCCCCACCACCTCGCCCCGGTCCACCATCTGGGCGGTGGCCCCGGCCTGGCTGGCCAGGGGGCCGTGCTGGCCCCGGAGGATGGACTTGGCGCAGCCGACGGTGGGGAGGTCGGTGAGGAGGCCAATGTGGCAGGCGATGCCGAAGCGCCTGGGGTGGGCGATGCCCTGGCCGTCCACCAGTATCAGGTCTGGGGTGGTGGAGAGCTGCTCCAGGGCCGGCACCAGTATGGGGGTCTCTCGAAAGGAGAGGAGGCCCGGAATGTACTTCAGCTTCGGCCTGCCCTGGGCCACCCGCACCTCCACCACCTCCAGAGAGGGGAAGGTGAGCACCACCACGCTACCCCTCACCAGGCCCTGAGCGTCGGGTGGGGAGATGTCCATGCCAGCAACGTGCTTCACCCTGTCCAGGGTACCGGAGCGGATGACCAGGGCGGCCAGGCGATTCTGAAGCTGGATGGCCTCCCCAGGGGACACATCCCAGGAGTGTAACTGCACTAATCGCACAATGCCATTATAGCAGCGGGGGACAACGCAGGGTACGGCGCGGGACAGTGAAAAAGTTCAGATAGATATGAGACAGTAGGCGTGGAAAAGTAGAAGCAGAAGGGGCCACACTTCTGGGTGAGAATAGACCAGAAAGGAGGTGGCCC
>DAOUBE010000280.1:0-17701 GCA_034432835.1 Dehalococcoidia bacterium
TAATCGCGGATCGCCTCCCACTGGTAGCGGACCAGCATGACCACGTGGGTGACTCCGTAATACTTCAGCCACTTCAGGTGCCACCAGAGGATGGGCCTCTCCAGCACCTGCACCATGGGCTTTGGGACGGTATCCGTGAGGGGCCTCAGGCGCTCTCCCCGTCCTCCAGCCAGCACCAAGGCATACATACTGCCTCCTCACACACAGGGCTCCATAATTCTTCCATTGTATAGCCAAACCAGTGACGTACAAAATAGGAAAGATGGATGGGGTAGCGCGTCCTTGTGGCGGTAGCCCTTATTACACCCTGGAGGGTGAAACATGGTGCCAAGGCGTTTAGGCTGCGGTAAGCAGGACCGCCCCGCGGACGCACTGCTCGTTCGAGGGTACTATAGACGATCGGTACCGTGGTCTTTACAATGAAGGCAGTAGCTATTAAGGCCACAATTACCGGGGGCTATCCCTACCCCGTCATGAAGTTCAAAGGGCAGCAAGGGACCTCCTTTCGGGGATTGGTGCGATAGCTGTTCCTGTCTGGGCACGGCTCGTGTCCATGGTGGGTGGTGACCAGGGCTACCTTATTGGCCAACCTCCCTGTCGCAGCAACGGCAGAAGGGATTCTCATCCTCGCTCGAGCTGCATTGCCGGTGCAGGTTCCCAGCCTGGTCAGATTCGGTAAAGAATTACCCGTTGCCCCTTGAGAATTCCTCGGGGCGACCCAAGGAATAGCCGTGGTAGAGTCCCGTATAGAAATCAGTCTTGTCCTTCTCCTAGTGGTCACGGCGGTGAGCGGCGTTCTGGCTGTCATCCTGAAGCAGCCCGCTATCATCGGCTATATCTTAGCGGGAGTGGTGGTAGGCCCCTTCACTCCCGGCCCGCGAGCGGACTCTGGGGACCTGGCGTTTCTTGCTGAGATCGGGGTAGCACTACTACTGTTTGTCACGGGCTCCACCCTGGCGCCTTCACGCTTTCGTGGCCTTGGGAAAATAATCCTGTTGGGAGGTGCGGGCCAGATAGGGATTACCATCCTTCTGGGCCTAGCACTCATGCCTTTGTTCAATCTGGGGGTGGCAGAAGGCATACTCATCGGTGCCATTCTGGCCCAGACCAGCAGCGTGGTCATCTCCAAGATTCTGCAAGACCGTCAAGAAGTGGATTCCATTCATGGCCGCATCGCCATAGGCATCAGCATAGTCCAGGACCTTTCTTCCGTCCCTCTACTGTTGCTTTTGCTGGTCTTCCTAGGGGGCGATGCTCAGACGGTGCCCTCCTTGCTTCTGGCAGTAGTAGAAGTATTACTTCTCGCAGCCTTGGTTATCATAGTGGGCCGACTTCTCTGGCCTCGAATTTTGGGATGGATCGAGACTTTGGGCTCCAGGGAGCTTGCTCTCATCACGACCCTTGCCCTGGCCCTGGGAAGCGCCTTCGTTGTGGAATCCATAGGGCTTTCCTTTGCTTTGGGGGCCTTCTTGGCGGGTGTTGTGGTGGCGGAGTCGCCCCAGAGCAGGTCTGCGGTAGCGAGGGTAATCCCCCTGCGAGACGCCTTCGCGGCCATGTTTTTCGTTTCTATAGGAACCCTGGTGAATCCGGCCATCATCGTGCGGGATTTTGTGCCGCTCATCGCCTTATGCGCTGCAGCCATACTGGGCAAAGGGCTCATCTCCATGCTGGTGATAAGGGCTTTGAGGGCCCCCGTTTTCGTGTCCGTGTCTGGAGGGGTCCTCCTGGCGCAATTGGGAGAGTTTGCCTTCATCCTGGCCGACATAGGCTGGCAAAGGAACGCCATCTCTCAAGACCTCTTTTCTTTAATCATAAGTGCCGCCGCCATCAGCATATTTTTGAACCCCTTGCTTTACCGCTCCGTTTCCCCTGTCCTGGCGTACGTCTCCAGGACAACCGGCCTCCGGGTGCTGGTGCCCGTGGGGGAAAGAGGACGCAAGGCGGAGCCTTCTGATGGCGGCGGATAGATGTTACACCGGCTTGGGGTTGTCACCAGGCTTACGTGACCTTTCTGACACCCGGGTGCGTACTGTGTAGCAACGGGGCATCTCCCCTCCAGGGTTGCCAAAGCGCAGCCATTGTCCCAAAATGGTTATTCTGCCTGCGTGCCTGAGTAAGTGTGGTTGACAAGGAGTCTATGAAATTCGACGTGGTCGTGGTTGGGGCGGGACCTGCGGGCTCCGTGGCCTCCAGGGAGCTGGCGCGTCGGGGGGTGCGGGTGCTGCTGTTGGAAGAGCACCAAAGTGTGGGCGTGCCCGTGCACTGCTCGGGTCTGGTGACCCCTCGGACCTTGGAGGCTGCAGGGGTGTCCCAGGACCTGGTCATCAACCGTATCAAGGGCGCCCACATCCACTCCCCCACGGGCTGGGTGCTCACCCTGGGGGGCGACAAGACCCGGGCGCTGGTCATAGACCGCTGCCGCCTGGACCAGGTGCTGGCAGAGCAGGCCCAGGAGGCCGGGGCCACTCTCATGCTGGGCACCCGCCTCATGGCCCTGGAAAGAGTGGACGGCCGGCTGCGCCTTCACATCAGGCGCAACGGCACCACGACCCACATGGAGACGGACCTGCTGGTGGCCGGCGACGGTTCCCTGTCGGCGGTGGCCAGACAGCTAGGACAGACACCCGAGGAGTCGGTGGCTGTCATGGGCGGTGAGGTGGCGGCTGGAGGGCTGGACCCTGAGTATGTGGAGGTGTTTCTGGGGGACGATACGGCGCCAGGCTGGTTCGGCTGGCTTATCCCCGTGGAAGGGGAGGTGACCCGCATCGGGGTGGGGAGCACCGACCGCCGACGCAGCCCTAGGCAGCTTCTAGGGCGGATGTGCCAAAGTCGAGATATCCTGAAGGGGGCCCGGGTGCTTCGCCTGCAGGGTAGCGTCATCCCCTTGAGGTGCTCCCGGCGTCTGTACGACCGGAATGTCCTACTGGTGGGCGATGCGGGAGGGCAGGTCAAGCCCACCTCGGGTGGGGGCATCTATACCAGCATCGTGGCAGCCAAGCTGAGCGCCAGGGCGGCCGAGGCTGCCCTGGGCAGCGGTGACTTTTCCGCCAGGAGTTTGTCCCGCTATCAGGACCAGTGGGGACGCTCGGTGCAAGGAGAGCTGGTCCGGGGCATGTACCTGCGGCAGCTTTTCCTTAGCCTCACGCCCGCCGAGGTGGACGGGGCCCTGAGGGCTCTGGCCCGTCCGGCCCTTCAGGCGCTGGTGCTTAAGAAGGGCGACATTGACTTCCCCGGAAGGCTTTTCTCCAGCCTTCTGGGCCTGCCCACGCTACTGCAGAGCGCCACTTACCTGCCCCTGAGCTTCTGGCCCAAAGCCGTGCGCCTCCTCCTCAGGTGGCAGGCCTACTCCACCCTGTCCTTCCTTACCCGCAGGCGCAGCCCGATGGAGCCCCACCGCCGCATCCTCCTTTAGCTCAAGAAGGCTTCCGGAGCGCCTACCCTGGGCTTCCGACAAGCAGGGCCTCCAAGGCTATTCCTGGTGGGGAGTGGAATCGGCGGCGCTGGAGACGGCGTCCATCAGGCGGCCGTAAAGGTGCTGCAGGTGGCGCCACGCCAGGGCCAGCGCCAGCAGCACCAGTCCCGCCCCCACCCCTACCACAATCCAGAGCCAGGCCGTACCGATCACCCCCAGTCACGTTGCCCTCCACGGACAAAGGGCCGTTGTCATAACTATCCGGCCCCTTGTGGATGATGTCAATGGTCTGTTGCCAGACATCAGATAGCGGTCCTTACGATTTCTATTGGATTCTGACCGACGATTAACCTGGGGGGTCTCTTCCTAGGGATTGCGATTCCGCCAACCGGACAACCGGGCCAGGGTCGGGGGTGAGGTGAATCGGTCTGGGGCTGGGGCTCGTATTATCTCTGATAATCGCGGTGGTTTTGGCGGGGCACCGGTGGGTGAAGTTGGGCTGGACGTATCAGCGGCTCAACCTGGCTTGGTGGGAGACTGGTTCCGCTACCACATTCCAAGCCTATCTCCAGCGTTACGTTACGACTTGCGGAGGCCACACCCGGCATTCATACATAGGTTATAGTAGGCACTCCTTTCCTTGTACATCTACAACTAGACATATATAATGGTCTGAAGTGGCAGACAGGCTCTGCCTGCTGCCACTTAACTGTAGCGATACAGTGGCAAGAGGTCACGGAAATGGGGGGAGTTGATGGTTGTGAAGCCGAAGCCGAGGACCATAGGTGAGCTACGCAAAAGCGGGTACCAGGTTGTTGGAGTCAGGGAGGAGATGCGGAGGAACCTGGTGCAGACCATCCGGGCGGAGCGGCCTCTAATTCCAGGTATCATTGGTTACGAGGACACGGTGATGCCCCAGCTAGAGAACGCCATTCTGGCGGGGCAGGATATTATCCTGCTGGGAGAGCGCGGCCAGGCCAAGTCCCGCGTTATCCGGGGCCTGGTCAACCTGCTGGACGAGGAGATCCCCTTCATTGCGGGATGCGAGATAAACGATAATCCCTACAACCCCATCTGCAAGGCCTGCCGCACCAAAGTGGCGGAGGGCGGTGACGACGTGGAGATCGACTGGCTCCCCAGGGACGCCAGGTACGCCGAGAAGCTGGCCACGCCCGACATCTCCGTGGCAGACCTCATTGGTGAGATAGACCCCATCAAGGTGGCCGAGGGACGCTACCTGGCCGACGAGCTGGTTATCCACTACGGCCTTATCCCCAGGACGAACCGCGGCATCTTCGCCATCAACGAGCTGCCCGACCTGGCAGAGCGTATCCAGGTGAGCCTATTCAACCTTCTGGAGGAGCGGGATATCCAGATCAAGGGATACCGCATCCGCCTGCCCCTGGATATCTACGTTGTGGCCAGCGCCAACCCCGAGGACTACACCAACCGTGGCCGTATCATAACGCCCCTCAAGGACCGCTACGGTGCTCAGATACGCACCCACTACCCCCGGACCATCGAGCACGAGATACAGATCATGGAGCAGGAGCGTGCTCACATGCCCCTGGAGGACCGGGTGAGGGTCCTGCCTTACATAAAAGAAGTGGTGGCGGAGATCACCGCCCTGGCCCGCCGCAGCCCGGACATCAACCAGCGCTCCGGGGTCAGCGTGCGCGTGTCCATATCCAACTACGAGACGGTTATCAGCAACGCCATCCGCCGCTCCATACGGCTAAAGGAAAACCTGGCCAGCCCCCGCATTAGTGACCTGCCCTTCCTGGTTTCGTCCTTCCGGGGCAAGATCGAGCTGGAGACCTTCGAGGAGGGCCGTGAGGGGAGGGTCCTGGAGGAGCTGACCAAGAAGGCGGTGTTCAACGTCTTTGGACGGTACTTCAGCGCCCGAGAGCTGGAGCCGCTAGTCCAGCACTTCGAGCAGGGGCTGGTCATCGACGTGGGCAGCGACCTCCCAGCCCAGCACTACGTGAACTCCATCAAGGGGTTGGACGTCTTTCCCGAGGCCATCAAGCGGGTGGGGGCGGACGAGAGCCCCGAGACCATAGCCTCTGCTGTGGAGTTCGTCCTCGAGGGCTTGCATCTGAACCGACGCCTGAACCGAGACCGGGTGGATTCCGGCTTCCGGTACAGAGGCTAGGCATGGACGTCTTCCGCTACTCTCGCTGGGACAACACCCAGCAGGTCTTCCCTCTTCACCAGGACGACCTCATGGAGCAGTTGTCCGACCATCTCATCGCCCACGGGGACGTGTCGGCTGCCCTTCGCTCCCTGGTGCGCCAGGGAATCAAGGGGCGCTCTGGACAGAGCCTGCCCGGCATCCAGGACCTGTTACAGCAGCTCCGCTCCCTGAAACGGGACACCGCCAACAAATACAATCTCTCCTCCGTGCTGGAGGACGTGGAGCGCAAGCTGGAGGGCGTCATCCAGACCGAGCGCCGGGGGATAGACCGACGTCTGGAGGAGGTGCGCTCTCGCTACCAGCAGGCCCTGGAGCGCGGCGATTCCCTCACCGGCCTGGAGGAGGAGCTGCTCAAGCGCCTGGAGGAGATGGCCCGGCGCCACAGGGAGTACCTGGACAACCTGCCCCAAGACCCTGCCGGCAAGATCCAGGGACTGCAGAGTTACGAGTTCATGGACGGGGAAGCCAAGGCCAAGTTCGAGCAGCTCCTCCAGTCCCTGCAGCAGCCCGTGCTGGACACTATGTTCCAGGACCTAGCCCGTGGCCTTAAGGGCGCGGGGCCCCAGCAGTTCCAGGCCCTTAAAGATATGATCAGGGAGCTGAACAACATGCTGGAGCAGCCCCCGGGCCAGGGCCGCGCCGACTTCAGCCGCTTCATGCAGAAGTACGGCAAGCTCTTCGGCAACCGGCCCCCAGCCAGCCTGGAGGAGCTGGTGGAGCAGCTACACCAGCAGGTGGCCACCATGGCCAGCCTGTTGAAGAGCCTGTCCCCCAGGGTGAGGCAGGAGCTGGAGGAGGTGCTTAACAGCATATTCCAGGACCAGGAGCTGCGGGCGGAGCTGGCCCGGCTGGCCATGAACCTCCAGCGCAGGGGCGGCCCCGACCACCTGTCCCAGGAGTTCTCCTTTTATGGCGACGAGCCCCTGAGCCTTCAGGAGGCCCTGAAGGTTATCCAGCAGCTTCAACGCATGGACGCTCTGGAGAGGCAACTGAAGAAGGCCCACCAGGACCACAGCCTGCTGGACGTGGACCCCCAGCTCCTGTCCGAGACCATGGGGCCTGAGGCGAAGCGGGCCCTGGACCAGTTGAAGGGCTTGTCGGACGTGCTGGAGGAGGCGGGCTACATCCACAGGGTGGGTGAGCGGCTGGAGCTCACGCCCAAGGGGATGCGCAAGATAGGGGAGAAGGCGCTTCAGGAGCTGTTCCTTCAGATCAAGAAGGATCGCCTGGGAGAGCACCAGGCCTCAACGGCGGGGTACGTGGGGGAGATGTGGGACGACAGCGTTCCCTACCAGTTCGGCGTGCCCTTTAACCTCCACCTCCACCGCACCCTGATGAACGCGGTGTCCCGCCAGCCAGGCGTGCCAGTACGGGTGGAGCCCGAGGACTTTGAGGTGAACAAGGCCGAGCACCTGAACCAGGCTGCCACGGTCCTGATGCTGGACCTGAGCCTGTCCATGGCCATGCGGGGCAACTTTCTGGCGGCCAAAAAGGTGGCCCTGGCCCTGGACAACCTCATCCGTACCCAGTTCCCCAGGGACTCCCTGTTCATCGTCGGATTCTCCACCTACGCCCGGGAGGTGCGCCCGGAGAGCCTGCCCTACCTGACCTGGGACGAGATGGACCCCTACACCAACATCCAGCACGGGCTGGCCCTGTCCGGGAAGCTCCTGTCCAAATCCTACTGCGGCACCAGGCAGATCATCATCATCTCCGATGGCGAGCCCACGGCCCACCTGGAGGGCGGGCAGTTGTTCCTACAGTACCCGCCCAGCCCGCGAACCCTGCGGGAGACCCTGAAAGAGGTGAAGCGGTGCACCCAGATGGGCATAACCATCAACACCTTCATGCTGGAGCGAAGCTCTTACCTCCGTGACTTTGTGGAGCAGATGACCCGCATCAACCGGGGCCGGGTCCTATACACCAGCCCGGACCGGCTGGGGGAGTACATCCTGGTGGACTACATGTCCAGCAGGAGGCGCCTCCTCTCCTGACCAGGCGCCCACGGTGCCAGGCCATCCCCATGTGGGCGGAGAGCGCGACCACCGTTGCGGGGCCCGGTCTTGTGATACACCCTGTTCGTGGTGCACCCCCTGGGCCGTCCACCGGCCGAGGGGCTGGGGCGGCGCCGGAGGGCTTCAAAGAGGGCTGCCGATGTTATAATATATCCAGGGCCGCCTTCGGGTGTCCCTTAGTTTTGAAAAAGGCTTTCCTCCCTGGAGGGAGAGGGGTATGAACACTCTCAAGACTTTCTTTCTCATGCTGGTGTTGACCGGGCTACTGCTCCTGGCGGGCTCGTTTTTCGGCACGGGAGGGGTGATAACTGCCCTGGTTATCTCCCTAATCATGAACTTTGCCGCCTACTGGTTCAGCGATAAGCTGGCCCTGGCCATGGCAAGGGCCCACGAGATTCCAAGGGAGCAGGACCCGGAGCTCCACGACATAATCGAGGAGCAGGCCCGGCGGGCGGGCATACCCAAGCCCAAGGTGTACATTGTAAACACCGACTCGCCCAATGCCTTCGCCACGGGCCGGAGCCCCAAGCACGCCGCCGTGGCCGTGACCACCGGTATCCGCAGGCTGCTCACTCGGGACGAGCTGGAGGGCGTCATCGCCCACGAGCTGGCCCATGTGGGCAACCGGGATACGCTCATCATGACCGTGGCCGCCGCCGTGGCCGGAGCCATCGCTTGGATAGGGTTCATGGGGCGCTGGGCCATGCTCTTTGGAGGCTTCGGCGGCAGGGACAGCAACGGGAATAACAATAGCGCCGGGAACATTCTGGGCATCGTAGGACTGCTTGTGGTGGTCATTGTGCTGCCCATCGTGGCCACCCTGGTACGGCTGGCCATCTCCCGGGCGCGGGAGTACCAGGCCGACGCTACGGGGGCCAAGACCTCGGGCAAGCCCTGGGCCCTGGCCGATGCCCTGGAGAAGCTGGAGGCCGGGAGCCGCAGGCGGCCTATGCAGGTGAACGAAGGGGTGGCCCACCTCTTCATCGTTAATCCGCTGAGCGGTGATAGCCTGATAAATCTGTTTTCTACCCATCCGCCTATCGCCGAGCGCGTCAAGCGCCTGCGCAATATGCGGCCTGTCTGGTAAGGAAGGTTAAGAACCAGCTTGACAAGAGCCAGAAAAATCCTAGTTACAGGTGGGGCCGGCTTCATCGGCTCAAATATCGTTGACAGACTGGTTGAGCTGGGGCACAAGGTAGTTATCGTAGATGACCTTAGCACGGGGCATCTGCGTAACCTCAACCGTGCCGCTACCTTTTACCACACCAGCATCACCTCTCCAGGGGTGGAGGAAGTCCTCCAGCGGGAAGAGCCTGAGATAGTCATCCACCATGCCGCCCAGGTCAACGTACGGGAATCGGTGAAGGACCCGGCCAAGGACGCGGAGACCAATATACTGGGCTCGGTCCGTCTCATCGAGAACGCAAGGCTGCAGGGGGTGGAGAAGTTCATCTATGCCTCCAGCGGCGGCGCTGTGTACGGGGACCCCCAGTACCTGCCCTGCGACGAGGAGCACCCTGTCCGCCCCATCTCCCCCTACGGGCTGTCCAAGCACGTAACCGAGCAATACCTGGAGCTTTACCGGCGCCTGTACCAGATGGACTACACCATCCTGCGGTACGGCAACGTTTACGGCCCCCGTCAGGACCCCAAGGGTGAAGCTGGGGTTGTAGCCATCTTCATCCAGGCCATGCTGGAGGGCAAGCAGCCGTCCATATTCGGCACGGGAGAGCAGGAACGGGACTTCGTCTATGTTGGCGATGTGGTGGAAGCCAACGTGCTGGCCCTAGAGAAGGGGTCGGGCCGCGTTTACAACATCGGCACTGGGGTAGGCACGTCGGTCAACCGCATCTTCGACCTGCTCAAAGGTATCTTGAAGTTCCCCTGGCGCCCTGTTTACCACCCAGCCAAGCCCGGGGAGGTGTTTAAGATTCACCTGGACATCTCCAGGGCCAAGAACGAGCTGGGGTGGCAACCCAAGACCTCGCTGGAGGAAGGGCTGGAGATGACCGTGGAACACATGAAAAAATCCCTCAAGACTTCTCCCAAGGCACCTTAGTAACGAAGGGGAGGTGTCCTTAGATGAGAACAGACTACGATTTGATCATCCTGGGGGGCGGTGCTACAGCCCTAAGTGCCGCGGTGTACACCTGTCGAGCCATGCTTAAGACCTTGATCCTTGAGAAGCTGGGGGCTGGCGGCCAGATCCTGGTGACCGACGTCATCGAGAACTATCCGGGCTTCCCCGAGGGGATCCGAGGGCCTGAGCTGGGTATGCTCATGGAGAAGCAGGCGGTCAAGTTCGGGGCCGACATCCGGTATGAGGAGGTGACGGGCCTCAGGCCCAACACGCCCCAACCAGGGATTCACACCGTGGTGACTAGCGACGGGAGCTACACTTCAAAGGCCGTGATTATAGCCCTGGGAGGCTCCCTCAAGAAGCTGGGTGTTCCAGGGGAGGAGGAGTACGCGGGGAGGGGGGTCTCTTACTGCGCCGTTTGCGACGGTAACTTCTTCCGAGGCAAGGATGTGGTAGTAGTGGGTGGAGGAGACGCTGCCATCGACGAAGGGCTGTACCTCACGGGCATCGTGAACCAGGTGACGGTGGTGCACCGGCGGGACCAGCTCCGGGCCAGCAGGATACTCCAGGAGCGGGCCTTCAAGACCCCCAACATGAAGTTCCTGTGGAGCCACGTTGTGGAGAGGATCGTGGGTAACAGCGAGGTGGAGGCGGTGGAGCTGAAGAACCTGAAGACGGAGGAGTCCTACCTGTATCCCACCTCGGCGGTGTTCATCTACATTGGGTTCCACCCTAACTCCGACCCGGTGAAGGACGTGGTGGAGTTGGACGAGTTTGGCCACGTGATTACCGATATCAACATGCGTACCAATGTCCCCGGCATCTTCGCCGCCGGGGATATCCGCAAGGACTCCTACCGCCAGTTAGGCACGGCGGTGGGAGACGGCATCACCGCTGCGCTTTCGGCCTACCACTATATAACCAGCGGCGGGCACTGACTCCTGGTTGGGAAGTGTGTTAGGTCTGTGCGCCCTGGGTTTTTAGCACAAGACACTATACCATCTGAGAAGTAGGGCGTTGCCAGCCTTCTCCCAACCCCACGGTCTGGGGGGGAGGGGCTTAAACAAAAAGAGTCCCGTGCTTAGTATTTAATAGCACGGGACTCTAAGATGTCTCTGGGACTTTGTAGCCCTAGTGGCCGCCGCAGTCGCAGTGGCCCCCGCAGGCGCAGCCGTGGGCGAACTTGGGGTTGCTGATGGTGAAGCCTGCCCTGGGGAAGTTCTCCACGTAGTCGATGGTAGCCTCGTCGAGGTAGGGCGCGCTGAAAGAGTCCATCACGAAGGTGACGTCTTCCACCGTGAAGGTCTGGTCATCGGCCTGGATATCCTTCTCCAGGGTCATCATGTAGCGCACACCGCCGTTCTCTCCAGGGACGGCGATGACCCGTACGGGGGTTCCTGCCTGCCCCTCCTCCTCCAGGACCTCCTTCAGCTTCTCAACCGCTACCGGTGTAACGCTCAGCACTGCTTGCTCCTTTCTGCTGGGCGAATATCAAAATCGCCTTCCTAGGGCTTAACTGCCTGTAATGATAGCATGGTGAGGCCGTAAGGGTCAATGTGACCTGGGCCCAACTACGCGTGGGCCATCAGGCCGCCATCAACGTACACCGCCTGACCGGTGGTGTAGTCGCAGGCCGGCGAGGCCAGGTACACCAGCAGGGCGGCGATGTCCCTGGGATGGCCCTTGCGGCGCACAGGGATGTAGCGCACCAGCAGCTCCTTCTGGGCTTCCTCAGGGGGGACCTCCTCCAGGGAGTACCAGCCGGTGCCGATGGCGTTGACACGGATGTTGTGCCTGCCCCACTCCAGGGCCAGGGCCCTGGTGAGCTGGAGCACGGCGCCCTGGGTGGCGCAGAAGGCTGCCGAGTTCCAGAGGCCCCGCTCCGCCAGACCAGATATGATATTGACGATGCGTCCACCCCCCTGCTTCAGCATCTGTTTGCCTGCCTCCCGGCACAGCAGGAAGGTGGAGCGGACGCTGCGGGCCATGATGGTGTCCCACTCTTGGACTGTCACCTGGGTGAAGGGCTTGCCGAACTCCACCATGGCGTTGTTGGCCAGAATATCCAGCCTTCCCCACCGCTGCACCACCGAGGCCACGGCCCCTGCCACCTCCGCCTCCGAAGTGACCTCGGTGGGGAGGACCAAAGCCTCCCGGCCCTGGGCCTCTACGGCTTTCCGGGCCTCGTCCATCTGGTCGCGGTGGTGGCCATGGGAGGCGATGGCGACGCAGGCGCCGGCCTCGGCCAGGGCCTGGGCCAGGATGGGGAACCACTGCCGCTGGTGGCCGGCCAAGAGGGCCACCTTGCCAGTCAGGTCCCACTGTGGTGGTACGGGCATCTCTCCTCCTTAAGATTCACAGTAGAGGGCGCTGAGAACCCAGAGATTCTAAAAGTTTTGGCATTCTCCGCTACCTTTGCGTCCTCTCCGGTGAGCCATAATGCTCACAGGACCAGGGGGATGTCCAGGGCGTAGCCTGTGGGGGCGAAGCCGCCGGCCAAGCCGCCGCCGTCGGCGGTGAAGATCTCCCCGTTCATATAGTCCGAGGCGTCAGAGGCCAAGAAGACGGCGATAGGCCCCAGGTCCTCGGGACGGCCCAGGCGTCCCGTGGGCACAAAGTCGGCCCGGGGCAAGGCGTCGCCCATGGCTGCCGCACCCTCGGTGGGTATGTAGCCGGGGACGATGCAGTTGGAGGTGACGCCGTATCGGCCAAGGCTGATAGCCAGGGCGCGGGTAAGCTGGACAGTACCCCCCTTGCCGGCGCAGTACATGAACACGTCCCGGCCCCCTCGCAGGCCGTAGCCCGAGGCCACGTTGATAATCTTCCCCTTGCCTCGCTCCACCATGTGCTTTGCTACAGCCCGGGCGCAGTAGAAGGCCCCTGTAAGGTTCACGTCGATGCCGTGGCGCCACTGCTCGTCGGTGACGTCCCAAATGGGGACCTGACCGTGGCCCCCCAGGCCGGCGTTGTTGATGAGCACGTCCACCTTGCCGAAGTGCTCCAGGGCGCGGGCCACCATGGCGTTGACCTGCTGGGAGTCTGTGACATCGGTGGAGACAGCCAGGGCACGGCGTCCCAGGGCCTCCACCTCACGGGCTGTCTCCTGGATGGGGCCGGGCCGGCGGGCGGCCACCACAAGGTCGGCCCCGGCCCGGGCCAGGTCCAGGACCATAGCCTTGCCCAGGCCTGTGCCGCCTCCCGTCACTATCACTACCTTACCGTCCAGGCCAAGCTTCTCCAGCAATTTAGTACCTCCCGAGGTTGCTGCCCCAACAACCAGGCCAGTGCAAGGTTACACCGGGCCGGGCCGCCTGAGGAAGGGTATGCGATAGGCCGCGAAGATGTCCCGGCTGAGCAAGAACCCAACGTAGATGACGACTATCCCTGCCAACAGGGCCAGGGTGTGGGGCTGAGGAAGGTTGAACCGCTCCAGGGTACCACCGGATGCTGATATGAGAGCACCTAGAGCGATGAGGATGTTGGAGGCGACCCGATGGGGAGCGGTGCGTCGCAAGGCAAATATCACCGTGCTATAGGCTGCCCCACCGATAAGGGCGAGGGCCCCTACCGAGTTGAGAAAGGCAGTCAATGCCCCCACGTAGGCTGGATACAGGCCTTGGCCCGTTGTGGGGTCTCTGGAGGTCAGGGGGCCGCCCACCAGGACGCCCGCGTTGGTCCTAAGGGGAGCGGCCAGGGCCAGCAGCCCCGCGGTGGCGGTGAGGGCCAGTAGCACCCCCACCACAGCGCGGCGCAGGCCTGGCGGAGCCAGCAGACAGATGGTGCCCGTGCCCAGATAGGCAGCCACCAGCATCCCTCCCAAAAGGTACCACAGTCGGAAGACCACTGGGTGGGTCACCCCGGCCATCCACAGGGTCTGGAGGAGGCTGGCGGCCCCGTAAAGGCCCAGGCCGACGGCCCAAAGCAACTGGTAGGGCCGTCTTCGCTCCAGGTACTGGTCCACCACTGTGGCGGCGAATACCAGGGCCACCACCGCTGTAGCCAGAGGTATTCCCACGTTTAAGTTACTGCCTCCTGGGGCGTTGTTCCCTGCTGTTCAGGGGTGGCTGGTCACCTCTCCCGCTGGGAGGGTGATGAGCCTGCCGTCGTCCAGGCGGAGGAGCAGGTTCCCCTGGGCGTCCACCTCCTCGGCCAGCCCCTGGTAGTGCTCCTCCAGCCAGCGGACGGTCACCCGTTTCCCCAAGGTGTCCAGGTACTGGCGCCAGGCCGGTACCGGGCTTTCGCCCTGAAGGAGTCCATGATAGAGGTTATCCAGCTCCTGGAGCAAGTGTTTAAGCACATCCAGTCTTGGCACGCGGATGCCCGCTGCCTGGCTCACGCTGGTGGCGACGCTCTCCAGGCCAGGCTCCTGGGATGGGTCCGATTCCACGTTTACCCCTATGCCCGCAATGCTGTAGCCCCGGCCCTGGGCGTCTATGGTGCCCTCCACCAGGATGCCTGACACCTTTTTGCCCTGAAGGAGCACGTCGTTGGGCCACTTTATGCGGGGCTTGAGGGGAGCTGCCTGGGAGATGGCCCGGGCCACGGCCAGGGAGGCCGCGACACTTATAAGAGGCGTGGCTTCCGGGGGTGGCCGCAAGATAATGGACATGTAGATGTTCCCGGGGGGCGAGGCCCACCTGCGCCCGAAGCGGCCCCGACCCCCGGTCTGGGTCTCGGCCAAGACCACCGTCCCCTCTTGGGCGCCGGCCCGGGCCTGGGCCTCGGCCTCGTCCATGGTGGAGCCAAGGCTCTGATAGTGCAGTATCCGCCTGCCAATGGTGCGGAGGAACAGTCCCTGGCGCACCAGGGCGGCCACCACATCCTTCTCCACGTCAGACCGCCGGCTCCTCCATATGCCAAGGCTACCTTTGCCTACCACTGCACGGCCAGTCCATCCTACCACTGTTTGGAGTTGGCGGGAAGAAGCCTGGCTTCACTGGGGAGTGGTTGCCCGGTGGCCTGTGAGGGGTTAGGCAGAGGCATTCTAGAGGAGGGGTCTGGGGGTACCGATAGGGGACAGTACAGGTAAGCTCAAGCTTCTTCGGTCGCTCTGCTCCCTCAGCGTGACACCCGCCGTTGCTACCGGCGGGCCCTGGCTAGCCGCCGGGTATGTGGCCCGTGGCCCGTAGAAGGGTCTCCTGGACCAGCAGCTCGTGGTCTAGGGAGCGTTCGGGCGGCTGCTCCCCACGAACGGCGGCCAGGAAGGAGACCAGGCTGAGCACGTACCTGGGTCGGTCCTCCACCAGCACGAACTGCTCCCCCTTGAGGAAGCCGTCCCTGGGGCGCTCCAGGCACAGGCGGATGCCCCGCACCGGCTCAAAGGGCTCCATGATGGCGCTGCCCAGGCTGCCATACACCTCGAAGCGGCGGGCCATGGGCCTGGTCTCCATGGCGGCGATGTCCACCACGGCCATGGCCCGGGGGTACTCCAGTACGGCCAGGGTGTTATCCTCGAAGCCGGGCACTACGGTGTCGTCGTGGCGCAGGAAGGAGGTGACCTTGACGGGGCGGCCCAGGAGCCAGACGATCTGGTCTATCATGTGGCCTGCCAGGTCGAAGAAGATGCCCCCCTTGTGGACGCTGATGACCTTCCGGGCCTGCTCCGAAATCCAGGTGGACATGTGGGCGCGTACCCCGAAGATCTCCCCCAGAAGGCCGGACTTGACCCAATGGGCTATACGCTGAAAGCCATCGTGGTGGCGGAACATGTAACCCATCTGGACAATCAGGCCCTTCTCCCTGGCCAGGGCGACGATGCGCTGGAAGTGGTCCCAGTCGTCGCCGGCGGGCTTGTCGTACCAGACGTGCTTCCCGGCCCGGATGATCTCCTCCGTCTGGGCCAGGCTCTCGTCGTTGCGCCCCTCAGAGGCGATGGCGACGATGGAGGAGTCGCCCAGCATGTCCTCCTTCCTGTCGTACCAGCGGACGTGCCTGAAGGGGCCGTTGGCGTGCTCTAGCTCCTTGCGGCGCTGGGGGTCGGGCTCGTACACGCCCATGAACTCCACGTCCGGGTTGTTGAGCATGACCTGGAGAACACCGGCGGCGTGGCCGTGCTTGGTGCCGTACTGTGCCATGCGAATACGGGCCATGGTCTGCACCTCTGCGGCTATTCTAGTTGGGGACTGCCCCTGCTAAGAGGTTGGTGAGATGGTCTCTTCCCTGGGCTCCTGCTCGGAGAGAAGGCGAGGCGGGGCCGGTGGGAGCTGCTCCTCGGGGATGACGTCGGAGCCGTCGGACCACATGCGCTCGCCCCGCAACAGGAAGGCGCGGATGTCGTAGCGGCCAGGGCGCTGGGGTGCCAGGTGGCCCGACTCCACCATCAGGTCTAGGGGGTTCACCCTGGTCTGGAGGGGCAGCACCACTTTCTCATGGCACCGGGCCGATTCGTAGATGGCGTGGATCATCTCCAGGGCCTTGAAGCCGTTGAGGCCGTGGCCACGGTGGAGCTGTACCTTGCCTTCTATCCAGTCGGCCAGCTCGTCGGCCTGGGCAGCGCCACCCTCCAGCCATTCGAACCGTTCCCCCTCCTGTTTGACCTTGAAGAACTTGCCGTCGGGCTCGTAGAGCCTCCAGGTGCCGCCGGTCTTGTCGTTGAGAAGCTGGAGGGACTCGGTGGTCAGGTTGATCATTCCCTTGCTGCCGTAGATTTGGGCGCCTTGGAAGTAGTTGGGGACCAGGTCGCACAGGATCATGGCCCGGGCGCCGCCCTTGAACTGGAACACCGCCAGGGCAGAGTCCTCGATGCGGGTCTTGCGCTCCCAGCGGTCGGTCTTGCGCTCGACGTTGCCCATGACCCACAGGCACTCGTCGTCACCGAGGAGGTAGCGGAACATGTCGGTCTGGTGGGAGCAGTAGTTAGGGAGGCCCTGGCCTCCGTAGCTGACGATGAGCTGGACATCGCCTATCTCTCCCTGGGCGATCATCTCCTTGGCCAGGGTGTAGGAAGGCAGGAAGCGGCGCTGGTGGCCGATGGCCAGCTTCACCTTGTTGCGGCGGCAGGCAATGAGCATCTCCTCGGCGCGGCCCAGGGTGTCGGCCATGGGCTTCTCGCAAAGGATGGCCTTGGGCTTGCGAGCGGCGGCGGCTATGGTCCAGGTGGCGTGGCCAATGTGCCAGGTGGCCACCGAGACCACGTCGGGCCGCTCGCGGTCCAGCATCTCCCGGGCGTCGTGGTAGTGGCGGGTCTCGCCGAACTCGGCGTCAAACTCTTGCATGGCCTCTTCATTGAGATCGGCCAGGGCGACTAGCTCGTAGCGCCCGCAGTTGAGATAGCCACGGACGTGATTCCTGGCCATGGTCCCACAACCTATGACACCTACGCGCAGTTTGTTCGCCATGTCTCCGGGCCTCGCTTACGTCTTAGGGTGGAAAGAGTCTAGCATGAGGGTCAGGGGTGGGCAAGGGTCGCCTCGGGGCACGCTCCGCACCCTTCTCTCTGGGTGCTTGAGAAGGACTGGGTCTGGTTCCACCCACCCGGCAGGGCACGCCCTGCACCCACGCTGCGCCTTCCCTGGTCGCACACCCTTAGTGACCACCTCAGCGAAGTGTGGGTGAAGGGCCCGGCCTGAGCCAAGCGAAGGGGCGAGCCCTTGTCCTCTGCACCCACGGGTATTCACTCCACCGTGGTACTCCATCTTTTCTTCTAGGGCCACACCGACCACACTATGGGTGCGCGGCGCAGCCTGTCAAAGGCTGCCTTCGGGAGAGAGCCGGAGTGACGGTCACCGTGGGGTGGGGTTCAGAGCTGGCGCAAGCGCGGGTCCAGGCGGTCCCGGACCCAGTCCCCGATGAAGTTAAAGGCCATGACCACAAGCAAGATAGCCATCCCGGGGAAGAAGGATATCCACCAGGCGTCACTAAGGTAGTCCCGGCCGTCGCTGACCATGACGCCCCAGGCAGGCGTTGGCGGTGGAATCCCAGCGCCCAGAAAGCTCAGTATGGACTCAGTCAGTATAAGCTGGCCCACCCGCAGGGTGGCGATGACCATCACCGTGTTG
>DAOUBE010000281.1:0-3317 GCA_034432835.1 Dehalococcoidia bacterium
GCACCCGCCAAGAATTTGAACTTCTAAGTCAACCATAGACTCCTTACAGCGGCCCCCAAAGCCTGGAGCAGGCTCTGGGGGCTTTTCTGTTTGCCAACGCCTCAAAGATTGGGGAAAGAGGCCCCTGGTTAGGGAACGTTTTCCGGTGGAACAACGTCTTATGTAGGTGATGCCCGGCGGAACAAGGGGGAGGCGTGAAGAAATTTCGGCTGCTTACCAGCCTCCTGGCCCTGGCGGTGCTGGCAGCCTGTGCACCGGCCTCGGAGGCTGCCCCGCCGGCGGGGCAGCCCGGCTTCCTGAGGGCCAGCTTTCCTGCCAATCTACCACCGTGAGAGAGCGGATTTGGGCTGACCTCTGCACCGCACGCAGCCCATTCGACGCCATCTTTAAGGTTTCTTAACTAAAGCTGAACAATCTATAGACAGACTCGATATGCGAGGGAGTCAGGAGGGGCGCCCTCTAAGGGTAGTGTTCCTCGTTCTCTTTGGGGCCAAGGACCACCCCCTTTAGAAGAAGACCCCCTAATTTTCCTGCAGCTCTCTCTGACTGCATCCTCCAAGGAGGGGAACATGGATGTGAGGCGCAAGATATTCATTGCCATTCCCGTGTTGGGCATTCTCGCGGCGCTTTTCCTGTTAGGGACGGCCCTCATTCAGGCCAGCCACCCGGCCTCGGTCACCCTCAAGAACAAGGCCACTGGCAGCACCCAATGGACCACCAGCCAGACCACGGTCACCGACGCCAACGTTGTTCAGGTCATCATCAACGACGCTAACCGTAACCAGTCACCCAGCACCACGGAGAATTTCCAGGTCACCATTCAGAACCCTACCCTGGGGTCATCCACCACCGTCACTGTCACCGAGAGCAACGCCAGCCTATGCGGGATGCCGGACAACATCGTGCCTCCCAACAGCCCCTGCTTCCTGGGCCAGGTGACGGTGGTACAGGCCAACCCTGGGGCAGGGCAGATAGTAGGCTTCCACGGTCACACCCTTCAGGTAAACTACACCCCTGCTGGCGACCCGGCCCACTCCCCCATACCGGCCAGCATAATCGTGGACACCGGCAAACCCACCATCTCCGACACGCTCCCGTCCAACAACGCCACCATCAGTGGCCCAACCGTCACTTTCGCAGGACATGTCACCGACGGCGGCCCGGCAGGGTTTCCCACCAACGCCGGCCAGCTAACGCCCGACCACCTGCGGGTGGAGATATACTCCCAGGACGGATCCAGCCTCATCCAGACCCTGGGCCCGGCCCAGATGTCTCTGGCCGCCGTGAGTGGCGGCTGGAGCTTCACCGCCATTGCCGCCCTGGCCACAGGGGAGTACCGATGGCAGGTAGTGGCCCAAGACCAGGCGGGGAACCTGGCCCGCAGCGACTCGGATACCGGTGAACCCGGGGATCAGAGGTTCCGGCTGACCGTCCAGGCCCCGGAGAAGAGCCTGGGCATGAAGAACAAGGGCACAGGCAGTACCCAGTGGGTCACCAACGATGGGGCCATAAGCAACACTAACATCCTGCAAGTCATCATCCGAGACGCCCACAGGAACACCTCATCCAGCCAGGTGGACAGTTTCCAAGTCACGGTCCAGAACGTTAACCTGGGCGCCTCTGTTCAACTCACTGCCACCGAGGTCTCGGGGGAGGTATGCGGCCTGCCGGCTAACGTGCTACCGCCTAACAGCCCTTGCTTCCTGGCCGAGGTCGTCATAGTGCCAGCCAGCCCGCAGGCGGGCCAGCTAGTGGGGCTGCACGGCAACACCCTCAAGGTGGACTACACGCCGGCTGGCACCCCCACGCCCGGCACCCTTTCGGCCAGCATGACGGTGGACACGGTCAAGCCGGTCTTCACGGCCCTTCAGCCGGCCAACAACCAGTCTGTAAACGGCCCGTCGGTCACCTTTCAGGGCATGATCACCGACGCCGACTCCGGGTTCCCCACCACCAAGAGCCTGCTGACCCAGAACCATTTTAAGGTAGATGTGTACGCCCAGGACGGCGCCACCTTGCTGCACACCTTTGCCCCGTCGGACATGGAGCTGGACTCTATCGCCAACGGCTGGGAGTTCAAGGTCAAGGTGAACCTGGCGGCCGGCGACTACCGCTGGCAGGTGACAGCCAAGGACCGGGCCGGTAACCAGGCCCGTAGTGACGCCGACGGGTCAACCTCCGGGGAGCAGAAGTTCGCCTTCAGAGTCACCACGGGTACTCCCACTCCCACCCCAACGCCCACACCCCCACCGCCACCTCAAAGGGGCTCCAAACTGCCCCTTGCCTTCGTGCTGCTGGCTTTGGGTAATCTGGACGAGCTGGTCAGGGCAGAGTTTACAGTGATGCGGGATAACCAACTGGTGACTTTCACAGCCATCGCCGGCACTGTCACAGGCAAGAGTGGCGAAACCCTGACCATCCAGCCTAAGGATGGCTCCTCCACTTTCACTCAGCAGGTTCCCCAGGGCACCCCTATTGTGCAGGAGTTCCATAGTGTGGGTCTAGACGCCGTGGATGTAAACGATGAGGTTGTTCTGCTGCGGGAGAACGGGGCGCTGCGGCTGGTGTTGGTGGAGCCTTTCAAGCACCATCCTCTGTTCCTTCCCCCCGGTCTGCTGGGACATATCCTGGGTTTTCCGCCGGGTAAGTTCTCCTTAGAGATCAAGAACGACAAGCTAGAACTTCGCATCGACGGCGACCACCCAGGGAAAGGCTGGCATCTGGGTAAGGAGAAGGGCAGGGATGAAGACGATGATGACGACTAGCCTCCAGGGCTGATAAAGCAGAGCCGGCCAGGGCCACCGCCGCCCCCATACGGGACGGGGTGGCCCTCCGGCTTCTAAGGGAATTCGTCTTTGAATGTAAGCAGTCTGAGCTGTGCCGTGACTTTCTGCAGGAGATGGAGAAGGCCCTTAAGGAGGCGAGAGGGCAGCTAAAGCTTGTCCCCACAGGGAGGGTAGAAGCCAAATGGTGTGCCTGCGACATGCCAGCGACATGTGGCCCCGTGGCGTGGATGGTCCTTCACCGATGGGCAGAGGCGGTAAGGGATGCCATCTGTCCCTCCTGTGGAGAGTGGGCGGTGAAGGCTGCCAGAGCCCTTCACGACACAGTGAATTTCAAATTGGGGAAGCAGGTCCGGTTCCCGGCAGACCTGGGGGCAGTGGCGGCGGCCATGGGAAAGGCTGCGGCCAGCGTGGGCCATGTTGGGCTGGGACAGGATGAAAAAGTTCAGATAGATATGAGACAGTAGGCGTGGAAAAGTAGAAGCAGAAGGGGCCACACTTCTGGGTGAGAATAGACCAGAAAGGAGGTGGCCC
>DAOUBE010000282.1:0-12215 GCA_034432835.1 Dehalococcoidia bacterium
ACAAGGTCCTGGAGACCCTGGCCAAGGCCAAGGCCGAGGGCCGTACCAGCCTGGACAAGGCCATCACCTCCATTGACGATAGGCTTAACCGGTACACCACCCTTATGGTCATAACCTCAGCCCTTCAAGGAGACTGGCTGGCTACCATGGAGCCTCTCAAGCGCCGCGGCGTGCGGCTGTGTGTCATCCACATTGACGCCGCTAGCTTCGGAGCCCGGGGGTCATCCCAGGAGGTGTTGGCGAAGCTGAGAGCCCTGGGCGTCCCTACTTTCAACGTCCGGCGGGGGCAGTCCTTGGCCGAGGCCTTCAAGGCGCCTCTGAACGGCCTGGACCACGACACGGTGCGCCTGGGTGCGGAGGAATACGGGCGATGACTGTGACGGCACAGGCTAGAACAACCTCGGGTGTGTCAGGTGCCATTCAAAGCGCCTCTCAAGGCCTCCTTGCCGCCCTGTCGCCCAAGGTGGAGTGGCTGCTCTTCTTCGCCCTCTTCGCCAACCTGGCCACGGTGGTCTGGACCGTGGAGTCGGCGGACTGGGCGGACACCCCCTCCCTGGTGCTCCTGGTGTTCCTGGGCATGGTGACGGCACTGGTCACTAGCCGCCTCCGCGTCCAGGGGCTGCTGCTGGTCCCGGCCGGGCTGGCCATCGGCTTCGTCACGGTGATGTGGCAAGGGAGTAGCCTGGTGGAGGGCGGCTGGATGTGGGACCGGGCGGGGGTGGTCTGGGGCAGGGTGGGAGAGTGGATAGTGGCGGCGCGGTCCGGCGGTATAAGCATAGACCCGCTGCCTTTCTCCCTCTTCCTTACCGCCTTGTCCTGGCTCATAGGCTACCTGGCGGCCTGGGCCATCTTCCGACTCCACAATATCTGGGTCCCCATACTGCTGGGCGGCGCAGGTATCCTCACCAACCTGGCCTACCTGCCGGACAGGTTCACCACCTCCTTCGTGCTGTACCTGTTCACTGCCATGCTGCTCATCATCGCCTTCGGCATTGTGCGAAGACACGACCACTGGCAACGTAGCCACGCCCAGTACCCGGAGTTGGCCTGGATGTACAGCCTTCAGGAAGGCATCTTCTTCGCGGTCATTGTCCTGATAATCACCTTCAGCCTACCCGTTGGCCGGGGCATTACCACCTTGATGAGGACCTACGAGGTGCTGCGCTCCCCCATCGAGAACTTCCGCAGCGACTTCAACCGTCTCTTCGCGGCCTTGCCCGCGCGCAAGCCGCTACCCTACCGCATCTTCGACCAAGTGCTGCCCTTCCAGGGGACCATCAACCTGGCCACCACGCCTGTGCTCCAGGTAGAGGCCTCCCAGCCAACCTACTGGAAGGTCCGCAGCTACGACCTGTACACCCCCAAGGGGTGGATGTCGGGTGAGGTGGTCCGCCTGCCCGCGGACTGGAAGCCTGCCTATAGCCAGAGACAGGAGTACCAGCGCCGGATCCGGATATCCCAGAAGGTGACCCTCAACGCTTCCACCTCTGTGGTGGTCAGCGGCTTCACCGACGCCCTCAGACCCTCGGAGGCGTCGGGCTGGCTCATGGAGAGCTACCAGCCCACAGTGTACACCTTGAATTTGAATAACCCAGCGCGGGACCTGCCCGAGGACATCCAAGGCCTGGCCAGCGAGCTGAGGCGTAACCCTCAGTTGCTCACGCGTCAGGGCTTCGATGACCTGCTCAGTCTGCTGCCCGAGGACCTGGTGGTGGTGGGCAGGACCTACAGCGGCGACCGCCTGGCCACTCTGAATCTGGCGCGGGAGCTGCCCGATCCCCCCGACATTCTGGCTATCCATAGCCCTGAGTGGCTGCGCCCTGGTAGCAGCTACGTTATCGAGTCCTCCGTCTCCATCGCCACCCCGGCCGAGCTCAGGGCGGCAGGGGAGGATTACCCCGGATGGGTGACGGACCGGTACCTCCAGCTCCCCCCTGAGCTGCCTGCCAGGGTGCGAGCCTTGGCTAGAGATATCACTAGGAACGCCCCAACCCCTTACGACAAGGCCCAGGCTATTGTCCGCTACCTCAGCACCTTCCAGTACGACACCAACATTCCGCCGCCCCCCCTGAACGGCGACGGCGTGGACCACTTCCTCTTCACCCTCCGGCGGGGCTACAGCGACTACTTCGCCTCGGCCATGGCGGTGCTGCTGCGCTCGGTGGGTGTACCCGCCAGGCTGGCCGCGGGCTACACCACCGGTGAGAAGGCGGAGAACAGCAACGTTTACGTGGTCCGGGACAGCAACAGCCATGCCTGGGTGGAGGTATTCTTCCCAAGCTACGGTTGGGTACCCTTCGAGCCTACCCCTGGCCAGGTGGCGCCTTCCGTGGTGGAGCCTGCCCCCGTGGAGCCTCCACCCTTCATCCCACCCTCCGGTGAGGAGCCTCCCTTCGAAGAAGAACCTGTCGGGCCTATCAACATCCCCAACCTTCCACGGGACACCGTGACCTGGAACGAACGACTCCTTAGCCTCCTCCCATGGCTGAGCATACCCCTGGGCCTGGCCCTGGTGGCCGCCGCCCTGTGGCGCTGGCTCCTGGCGCCCCCTGCAGACCCTGAACGGGCCTACCGACGCCTGACCCTGCTGGGTGCCCTGGCGGGGGTGGGCCTGCGGCCCTGGCAGACCCCCTACCAGTACGGCGAAACCCTGGGCAGCGCCATACCATCCCACAAGGGCCCCGTCCGGGTCATAGTGGAGGCCTACGTCCGGCTGCGCTACGGACGACGGTCCCTTTCGCCCCAGGAGCAGGAGCGGCTGGCCAGCGCCTGGGTGGACCTGAGGGGCCCTCTGCTGCTGCGGGTGTTCAAGAGGAGGTAGCCTTGGCTACTCTGACGTATGACCTGTTCTCTACGCCCATGGGATGGATAGGGGTGGTGGTGTCGGCCAGAGGGGTGCGCCGGGTAGGTTTCCGGCCCACCCCAGAGCAGGCCCTAGAGGACCTGGAGCCAGACCTGTCCCGGGCCGTCCAGGACGAGGCGGCGGTGAGGCCCTATCGCGAGAGGTTTGAGGCCTACCTGGCCGGCCAGTTAGATGCCCTGGACGACGTTCCCCTGGACACGGAAGGCGTGTCGCCCTTTCTGGCGGCGGCCTGGGAGGCCTGCCGCCGCATACCCCTGGGGGAGACCCGCAGCTATGCCTGGCTGGCCGCCGCGGCGGGCCGCCCTGGGGCCTTCCGCGCCGCGGGCCAGGCCATGGCCCGTAACCGCTATCCCCTCATTGTCCCCTGCCACCGGGTCATCGGCTCCGACGGCGGCCTCCACGGCTACGGTGGAGGCCTGGAGACCAAGGCCCGCCTGCTAGCGATGGAGCGGGAGGCCGCTAGGGCTCGCCGGGAAGGTGCTCCGACAGGATAGCCTGGGCGTCCTCCAGCCGGTCCTCGGGCACCAGTAGGCGGCAGGGCAGGGCGGACAGGCCCAGGAAGGATGAGGTGTCCGCCGGGCTGACCATGGCAGGCACGCCACTGGCTATCAGCAGGTCCCGCCACACCTCCGCCGTAAGCTGGTCCGGGGCAAGAACCAGGTAAACCCAGCGCATGTTAGGATTTTGCCTCTTTGGTCACCCCAGATACTGTTGAAGGCTGTTTTTCCTGGGGAAGGCCGAAGAAAGATTCAACCAGCTTCCACTGGTTAGATCCTCTCTCGAATACACGCCGGTTTACTAGGTTGACACCCTTAAGTCCTATCTCGGGTGTCCCTAATCGACGTTTTAGCCCATAAAGTTGCCCTGCCACCGTACGTGCATCCTGCTTTACATGGACACTGCCACCACCCCAGGGTTCTTAGTGGGATGGCTAGGATGGGGTATGCCGCCTTCGTCTAGGAGAGTAAGCATCTACGGCTCTTGCTCACCCGTCTTTGCTGAGTTCATCTCTAATCCAAACCCTAGCATCTGCGCCACTTAGGACAAGAACCTGGGAGGAAAACTCCTTGCCCCTGGACCCGCTTCAGTGCTTATTGTTCCCGTTCCTGTACTCCTCCAGGAACAGGCGGTTGGGGCCCAGGAGCGCCTCGATCTTCTGGTGGAGTTCAGTGCAGTACCGGGTGGAGACTATGGGCACGTCCAGCCTCACCTTCTTGCCGTTGGTCAGGATCTCCAGGTTCACTCTGTCCTGCCCCTTGTACTCCAGCAGGGTCTTCAACACCTCGCGCAAGCGGTAGGTGTCCTCCTCCGGCTGGTCCGTCTCCGCCATCTTGACCACCACCACCCGCTGCCCTTCGGGTATGGAAAGAGGGGCCTCCGGGGGTGTCCATGGGGCCGGCCCGGGCTCCTGGGGCTCTGGCTGGTCCAACTGGTAGGGCCTGGCCTCCTCGCACACCACCGACAGCTCCTCGCCCCTGACTCGAACCTTTCCAACCACCCACAGGATGTTGCCCTCCTCCCACAGCTCCTGGGTCTTCTCCAGCACATCGGGCCAGACGATGATCTCCAGGCTGCCCCCCAACATCTCCAGCGAGGCTATGACAAAGGTCTCGTTCTTCCGGGTCTGCCGCTCCGACACTGAGGAGACCTGGCCCACCAGGCTCACCCGCTGGTTCTCCATCTCGGCGTCTATCTGGTCGCGGGAGGCGATGGCCTTGGTGTTCCTGGCAAAGGCCAGGGCGCTGATGGGGTTGTCCGACAGAGCGACGCCCAGTAGCTCCTTCTCCCAGGCCACTTTCTCCCGGGGCAGGGCGTCCTCCCCGCTGAGGGAGAGGTCCACCATGGGGGCGTCCACCTCCTTGCCGAAGAGATCGAACATGGTGGCCTGGCCGGTCTCCTTCAGCCGGGCCTCCCGCTGGGCCAGGGCCAGGATGCGGTCCAGGGCCTCCAGCAAGGCACCCCGCTTGCCCAGCCGGTCGAAGGCCCCGGCCTTGACCAGGGCCTCCAGGGTACGGCGGTTCAAGCCCTGAAGACCGCCGCGGCGGCACAGGTCCTCGATGGACTTGTAGGGGCCACCCTTCATGCGGGCCTCCACCAGGGGCCGCACCGCCAACTCCCCCACGTTCTTGATGGCCGCTAGCCCATACCGTATGGCCGGCCTGCCGTCCTTGTCGAAGGTGGGGGTGAACTCCACCTGGCTGGCGTTAATGTCGGGCAGAAGGACGGGGATGCCCAGGCGGAAGCACTCGCTGATGGCGCTGACCATCTTGTCCTGCTTGTCCAGCCTCGAGTTCAGGACGGCGGTCATGTACTCCAGGGGGTAGTTGGCCTTGAAGTAGGCGGTCCAGTAGGCGATGACCGCGTAGCATACGCTGTGGGCCTTGTTGAAGGCGTAGCCGGCGAAGGGCTCTATGAGCTCGAAGACCTTCTCCGCCAGCTCCTGACTGTGCCCCTGCTTGATGGCGCCCTGGATGAACTTCTCCCGCTCCTTGCGCATGACCTCGGGGATCTTCTTGCCCATGGCCTTGCGCACGATGTCCGCCTCACCCAGAGTGTACCCGGCGAAGGCGCGGGCGATGAGGAGCACCTGGTCCTGATACACGATGACCCCGTAGGTCTCCTCCAGAATGTCCTTAAGGGCCGGATGCGGGTAATGCACCGGCACGCGGCCAAACTTGGCGTTGATGAAGGTGTCGATATGCTCCATAGGCCCAGGCCGGTAGAGGGCAATCATGGCAGCGATCTCTTTCAGGGTGCTGGGCTTGAGCTCCTTGATGTAGCGCTGCATCCCCGCGCTCTCAAGCTGGAAGATATCGGTGGTGTTGCCCGAGGACAGCAGCTCGAAGGTCTTCTTGTCGTCCAGGGGGATTTCGTGCAGGTCTATGCGCACGCCGCGGCTCTGCTCCAGGAGCTTGACGGCCCTGTCCAGGATGGTGAGGTTGGTCAGCCCCAGGATGTCCATCTTCAGCAGGCCCAGCTTGGCAATGGGCCCCATGGCGTACTGGGTCATGGCCATCTGGCTCTCCTCGCCGCCCTTGACTGGGCGCTGTAAAGGCACCAGGTCAGTGAGGGGCTCGCGGGATATGACCACGCCCGCTGCGTGGGTGCTGACGTGGCTGGCCACCCCCTCCAGGGCCTTGGCCGTGTCCACCAGCTTACGGATAGACTCATCCAGTTGGTACATCTCCTGGAGCTCCGGGCTGGCCTGCATGGCGTCGTCCAGGGTCTTGGCTTTGAAGGGCACCAGGCGGGCCACCCGGTCCACATCGGCGTAGCCCATGTTCAGGGCGCGGCCCACGTCCCTCAGGGCTGCCTTTGGCCCCAGGGTGCCGAAGGTTATTATCTGGGCCACATGGTCCTGGCCGTACTTCTGCACCAGGTAGTTGATGACCTCCTCCCGGCGGTCATCCTGAAAGTCCATATCAATGTCAGGCATCTCCTTGCGCTCGATGTTCAGGAAGCGCTCGAAGACCAGCCGGTATTCCAGGGGGTCGATGTCGGTGACACCCAGGCAGTAGAGGACAATGGAGGAGGCGGCGCTGCCTCGGACTCCAAACATGATGTTGCGCCGACGGGCGAAGTTGGCGATGTCCCACACCACCAGGAAGTAGTTGGCGAAGCGGGTCTGCCGAATAACCTCCAGCTCGTACTGCATCCGCTTCTCGGCGGCCTCCCGGTCCCTGGGGTAGCGCCTGACCAGCCCCTCCTTACACAGGTTTGTCAGGTAGGTGTCGGCGTCCTCCCCGTTGGGGGTCTTGTACTGGGGCAGGTGCAGGGTCTTGAAGTCCAGGGTAACGTTGCACGCCTGGGCGATGGCCTCGGTATTGCTGAGGGCCTCGGGCAGGTCGCTGAACAGCTCGGCCATCTCCTGGTGGCTCTTCAGGTAATAGGAGTCATCCTCCATGCGCAGGCGCTTCTCGTCGTATATGTGGGTGTTGGTATGAATACAGATGAGCACGTCCTGGAGGGGGGCGTCCTCCCTATAGGTGTAGTGGGAGTCGTTGGTGGCCACCAGGGGCAGCCCCATCTCCCGGCTCATAGCCAGCAGCCCCTCGTTGATGGCGGGGAGCTCGGGCACATGGTCGTGGCGCTGTATCTCCAGGAAAAAGCGCTGGCCAAAGACCTCTCGGTACCACAGGGCGGCCTTCCTGGCCTCGGCCATCTGGCCCTGGGCGATGTAGCGGGGGATCTCGGCGTTGGGGCATCCGGCCAGGACTATAAGGCCCTGGCTGTGCTGCTGAAGCAGCTCCTTATCCACGCGGGGCCGGTAGTAGAAGCCCTCCAGATGGGCCTTGCTCACCAGCTTCACCAGGTTCTGGTAGCCCTCGTTGTCCTGGGCCAGGACGGTCAGGTGGTAGGGGCGCTTCTCCGAGTTCTCTTTCTTATGTCGGCTCTCCTGGGCCAGGTAGAGCTCGCAGCCTATGATAGGCTTGATGCCCGCCTCCTGGCAGTGGGAATAGAACTCTACCACGCCGTAGAGAGCGCCGTGGTCTGTGATAGCCAGGGCATCCATCCCCAGCTCGGCGGCCCGCCCCACCAGTTGGGGAATGCGGCTCAGTCCATCAAGCAAACTGTATTCCGTGTGGACATGAAGGTGGGCAAACATCAGTAAAAGACCTCGCGCGGGGGAAATGGTGGCCCTATTATACACCCCTTCCAGAAGGTGGGTGGAAGGCCAGAGCCACAAAAGCTGGGAATCTCCGCCCCTTGCCCCACAACGGGTGGTGGCGCCAGCACCCTGGCGCGGCACTTCCGTGAAACCCGTGGCCCGCCCTTGGGGGAGCAAATTGACACTCTCTGTCCCCTCTGCTAGGCTTCTTCTTAGGCTTTCGCCGGGCCCTCAGAGTCCAGGGAGGGTTCCCCAAGGGATAGACCCTTCGCCTGGCACCGCCTCTGCCTGGAGCGGGGTCCAAAAAACAAGAAGGGATGTGAGGGGCTGTTACCTGCCGGGGTTCTGTGTCCTTACGGGTGGCAGTCTTTACCCCACCCTTTAGAGTAGGGTCTGATGCCGCGGCCTTTAGTCTGCGGTAGGTGAACACCATCCCCGGGATACCCCAACCCCGCTTGACTCCTGAAACTATCGGCCAGTGCAGGCCGTCCTATTCAGAGGGGCTGGAGGGTCACGACGGCCCTGCACCGGTCTCCGCCGCTGGGTGCGTCGATGTTTTGGGCGGCCACATCAGGACACCCGGGGCGACAGCTATCCCCTACCATAGGTTTGGAGCCAGGGCTCACCGATGCGCGTTCTGGTAACGGGTGCCACAGGTTTCGTGGGGAGATACGTCGTCAAGGCCCTCCTCTCCCAGGGGATCGAGGTCCGGGCGCTGGTCCGCGATCCCCTCCGGGAGCGGATTTTGGACGACTTGAACACAGATATCTACTACGGCAGCGTCACCAACCGCTCGGCCTTGCGGCTGGCCATGGTACGGGTGGACGCCGTGGTCCACCTGGTGGCCGTCCTCCGGCAGCAGAACCGAAAGGCCTACCGCACCATCAACCACCAGGGCACCTGGAACGTGGTGTCAGCGGCCAAGGCCGAAAAGGTGAACCACCTGGTGCACATGAGCCTGCTGGGGGTGAAGGACAGCAGCAAGTACCCCTACCTTTACTCCCGATGGCTGGGGGAGCAGGAGGTCATCAAATCGGGTATCCCGTATACCATCCTCAGGCCCTCCTTCCTTTTCGGCCCGGGGGACCAGTTCATAACGGTGCTGGCCGCCCTGGCCAAGCTCCTGCCGCTCATCCCCACTCCCCGCCTGGATAGGGCCAGGTTTCAGCCCATGTCGGTGGAGGACCTGGCCAAGTGCGTGGCCCTCACCGTGGGCAACGAGGACCTCATGGGTAAGGTGGTGGAGTTGGGAGGGCCAGAACACCTCTCTTACAGCCAGGTGCTCAGAGTGGTCCTATCCACGTGCTCCCTTTCCCGCGCCCGGGTGCCGACGCCCCTGCCCGTACTGCGCCTCATTGCGGCCGGCCTCAGCCTTTTGTTCCCACGGACACCGCTGACTAACCGGCACCTGGACATGCTGGCCATAAACGGCCTTACCCGTCTGGAGGCGACCGAGGAGACCTACGGGTTCTCCCCCAGGCCCCTGGCCGGTAATATAGAATATATCCGGAGACTCAGCCGCTGGGATGCCCTGCGCATCGCCCTGGGCCTTGGCGGCGACCAAATAGACTATTGAGGGAGAAGACTTGAACTACACTTCGGCTCTGGACCGCCTGCTGACTCTCACCGACTACGAACGTATGACGGTGACTACCCCCCGCAGGGTGCGCTACGACCTGTCCCGCATGGCGGCCCTCCTGGCCCGCTTGGGTAACCCCCATCAGGGCATACCGGCGGTGCACATCACCGGCACCAAGGGAAAGGGGAGCACCGCTGCCCTGTGTTCCTCTGTACTCTCTGCCCAGGGCTACCGCACCGGACTCTTTACCTCGCCCCACCTCCACACCTTCCGAGAGCGGCTGCAAATAGACGGCCAGCCCATCAGCGAGGAGGAGTTCGCCGGCCTGGTGGAGGAGCTTTGGCCCCACGTGGAGGCCATGGCCCTGGAGCGGACCCACGGGAACGTCACCGTCTTCGAGCTTCTAACCGCCATGGCCTTCATGTGGTTCCAGCAGAGGAAGGTCCAGTTCCAGGTGCTGGAGGTGGGGATGGGCGGCAGGCTGGATACCACCAACCTGGTCACTCCCGAGGTGTCCGTCATCACCCCGGTGAGCTTGGACCACACTGCCATCCTGGGGGACACGGTACAAAAGATCGCCGTGGAGAAGGCGGGCATCATCAAGCCCGGCGTGCCCGTGGTATCGGCCCCCCAGGCCCCCGAGGCCATGGCGGTTATTCGGGAGACCAGTCAGACCAGGGGGTCCCCTTTGGTGGAGGTGGAGCGAGAGTACCGATGGGAGCCCGTGTCTCATACCCTCTCGGGCCAGTACTTCCGCCTCTCCCACAACGGCCACTCCCGCCGCATGTGGACCCCACTCCTTGGGGAATACCAGATGGAGAACGCCACCACAGCCTACGCCGCTATAGAAGTCCTTCGGGAGAGGGGCTTCCCCGTTAGTCAGAAGGCCATCGCCCTGGGCTTCCAGCGGACCCGCTGGCCGTGCCGCCTGGAGGTGCTGGAGACCACGCCCCTGGTGGTGGCCGATGGCGCCCACAATCCTTTCTCTGTCTCCAGGCTGTGCCAGTCCCTGCCCAAGTACTTTGACTACCAGCGAGTAGTCCTAGTGGTGGGAGCGGGGGCGGGCCACGACCACCTTGGTATAGTGGAGGGTCTGGCGTCCCTGCAACCGGTGGTGGTGGCGGTCTCTTCCCGTCATCCCAGGGCGTTGCCCATCGCCTCCATCCAGGAGGCCTTCAGCCGTCATGGCATCCAGGCTGTAGCGGGGGGAACGGTGGCCCAAGGGCTGGCCCTGGCCAAGGAGCAGGCCCAGAAGGGCGACCTGATACTGGTGACAGGCTCCCTCTTTGTGGCCGCCGAGGCTAGGGAGGCTGTGAAGGGTATCCAGCCGGAGCTGTATCCCCAACTCCAGAAGGGTTCAGTGGTACCATTAAGAGCTGTGTAGGTGGAGTATGGAGCGAAGGAGAGTTGTGGTCACCGGTATGGGTGTGGTGAGTCCTCTGGGGATCGGCGTGGAGACCTACTGGCGCAGGCTGCTACGGGGCGAATCGGGGGTTGGGCCCATCACCTTCTTTGACCCCTCGGGCTATCCCTGCCGCATCGCCGCCCAGGTCAACGAATTCGATCCGGTCCAGTTTATCAACCCCAAAGAGGCCCGCCGCATGGCCCGGTTCTCCCAGTTCGCCGTGGCCTCCTCCCTTCAGGCCATCGAGGCCGCCCACCTGGACCTGTCCAGAGAGGACACAACGCGGGTGGGGGTCCTCTTGGGCAACGGTAACGGCGGCTTCCCCACCACGGAGGAGGGGGCCCGAATCCTGCTGGAAAAAGGGGGCATGAAGATAAGCCCCTTCTTCTTCCCCATGCTGCTTCCCAACATGGCCGCCGCTAACGTGAGCCGCCTATTAGGCCTGCGAGGATACAACTCCACGGTTATCACCGCCTGCGCCGCCTCTAACCAGGCCATTGGGGAAGCGGCGGAGGTGGTGCGCCGGGGTGTGGCCGACGTGATGCTCACTGGCGGCACCGAGGCCGGCATCAGCGCTCTGGGCCTGGCAGGCTTCTCGGTCATGCGCGCCCTGAGCAGCCGCAACGAGGAGCCGGAGCGGGCTAGCAGGCCCTTTGATGCCCAGCGGGACGGCTTCGTCCCCGCCGAAGGGGCCGCCGTGCTGGTGCTGGAGGAGCTGGGCCACGCCCTGCGCCGCGACGCACCCATCCTGGCCGAGGTCGCGGGCTTTGGCTGCTCCTCCGACGCCTACCACCCCGTCCAGCCCGACGAGACCGGCGAGGGTGCCCTCCAGGCTATGAAGTGGGCCCTGGAGGACGCCGGGGTCGCCCTGGACGAAGTGGATTACATCAACGCCCATGGCACCTCTACCCCCCTCAACGACGTCATCGAGACCATGGCCATCAAACGGCTCTTCGGGGACCAGGCCTACAAGATCCCCATCAGCTCCACCAAGTCCATGATCGGCCACGCCTTCGGCGCCGCAGGGGCACTGGAGGCGGTGGCGTGTATCAAGAGCATCACTGACAGCATTGTGCACCCCACTATCAACTATCAGTTCCCCGACCCCCAATGTGACCTGGACTATGTGCCCAACGAGGCCCGGGAGAAGGACGTGAGGGTGGCCATGTCCAATAACTTCGGGTTCGGGGGCCAGAACGCCTGCGTGGTGTTCAAGCGGTACGAGGAGTAGAGAGGTAGGCCAGCGCTCCTCTGGCGTTTCTTCGGGGATGCGCCCCACCAGGGCAAGCGCGGGGCCAGGGCCTGCCCTTACGTGGTTTAGGGGTGGGGCCCCAGGAGTGCAGAGAGGGCAGGCTCCTTTGCTGGGGTCCCTGGTACCGTATACTGACCCAGAGAACCAGGCCCCTTTGTCCCCATGGTGTCCTCTTCTCCCTTCTCCTACCAGTAGCTTGCCATGGGATGTGGATAGCTGTCGTTCTGAGCCCTTGGTACAAGGGCTCAGAATCCGGTGGGGATGGGCCACCTCCCCTCCAGATTCTTCTGTGGCGGCGCTCCCTGAGAATGACAGTTTGTTCACCGACTAGGGGTGCAGAGGACGGAGTCCCCGCCAGGGATTTGGGGCTGTCCCCCGAAAACCCATCGAGGGCGGGTGGGAGCAAACACAATCCTTCCCGGTGGCCAGATGTAAGGCTACAGGATGGTGGCCCTAGGTCAAGGGCTGGTCTAGAACAGGGGGAGTGCAGAGGGGGCAGCCCCTCTG
>DAOUBE010000283.1:0-3743 GCA_034432835.1 Dehalococcoidia bacterium
GTCTGGGGGGACACGCTGGGTTCCAGGGCTAGCCGGGAGACGGTGAGGGCAGCGGCCAGGACCTGGTGGATGGTCTCGGCGTAGGTGCCGCGCCTCCGCAGTTGCTTCTCGGCCTCTAGCCAGGCCTCGGACTTGGAGCGCAGGAGGCCGTACAGCCTGGACAGCTCCACGGCATAGATGCGTAGCTGCTCCTGCTGGAGGGAGTCAAATCTGGGGGGACCGCCGTTCCGCTCTTTTGCCATATGCTTCCGCCTGTCCGCGTGGTGGGCTAGTCCTGCGCGCCATTGCCTTGGGTGGGGCCTGCTGTTGAGGCCACCTTGGCCCACTGGGCCAGGGCATCGATCTCCCTCGCAAGCTGCTGGAGCCGCTGAAAGACATGGTTGGACACGGTGGCGACGGCTTGATACGCGTTAATCTGGTCCCGTAGCACGCGGTTCAGGGCCTCGATCTCTCGCAGACGCTGCTGGAGATTACGGTTCTTCTCCTCCGACTCGGCGCGGAGCCGGCGCTCCACCAGGAAGTGGCCCTGTAGCTCCCGTGCGTAGATCTCCAGCAGTTGGCGGTCCATCTTCTCGAAGGTCTGGACAACCTGATAGTCCCGGGCTGTCATGGTCTCGCTCCTCTCTGGCGGGGGGCAAGGGGCCTCGGGGATGCATCGGCCCTTTAGACCGCCTGATCAAGGGTCTCCTCCACCTTCTCTAGAAGGGCGGTGGGGCTGAAGGGCTTGGTGAAGTAGTCGTCGGCGCCGGCGCTCAGGGCCTGGCGCCGCTCGTCCTCCCGGGCCAAGGCGGTAAGCATGACGATCTTCATCTTGGCGTTAGCCTTGTCGGCCTTCAGTATCCGGCAGACCTCGTACCCGTCCATCTTGGGCATGAGGATGTCCAGGAAGATAAGGTCCGGCTTCTCCCTGATGGCGACCTCCAGGGCCTCCTTACCGTCCCTGGCGGCGATGACGCGATACCTCTCGTCGTCCCCCAGGGTTGCCATGAGCAGGCTGACAATGGCGGGCTCATCGTCAGCGATCATGACGGTCTTGGTCTTGGTACCCTCGTTCATGGCCGAGTGATCCTCCTAACGTGAAGATTAGGCACCTCACTCAATGAGCCCCAACCGCACACCCAGAATGGCAGCGTGGGTCCTATCTGACGCCCCAAGCTTCTGTACTAGGCTCTGGACATGCTTCTTGACGGTGATCTCGGCGATGTTGAGCCTGCGGGATATGTCCTTGTTGCCGTACCCCTGGGCCAGAAGCCGGAGGACCTCCAGCTCCCTTGGAGTGATGCGCTCGGCCAGAGACGCAGCGGGTTCGCGCCGCCTGCCGTGGGAGGCTTGGAGCAGGGTGTCCACAGCCTGCTGAAGGAGTTGGCTGCGGACTATGATGCCGCCGTCAGGGGCGGACCTGATGGTCTGGCAGAGGAGCTCCTTTGGGGTATCCTTGGTCAGGTAACCGGATGCCCCGGCCTTGAGGGCTTCGATGACGTACAAGTCGCTGTCGTACATAGTGAACATAATGATAGCGGTGGCGGGCATGGCCTTCTTAATGGCCCGCACGGCTTCGGTGCCGCTCATGTCCGGCATTTTGATGTCCATAAGTATGACGTCGGGCTGCAGTCCATTGGCCTTGTCTATAGCTTCGCGGGCACTAGATGCCTCCCCCACTATGCATATGTCTGGCTCTTTGGCCAGCATACTCCGTATTCCTTCCCTGACGACGGGATGGTCGTCCACTACCAGCACCCTTATGGTCCTCTCGGCCATGGTTGCTCTCCTTGAGAGCCATTTTGCTACCTGGCGGGTCCAGGGGCAGCCAGACGGAGATAGTTGTACCTTTGCCAGGCTGGCTGTCCAAGTGCCACTTCCCTCCAGCAAGCTCCGTCCGCCTGCGCATACTCAAGAGCCCTCCTACAGGCTTCCTCTCCAGGGTGTGGCGGACGTCAAACCCTATCCCGTTATCCGCTATCCCCAGCCGCACGCTATCCCCCTCCTGCTTGAGAGATACGTTGACCTCGGTGGCTCTGGCGTGCCGGCGGATGTTCACCAGGGCCTCATGGAACACGCGGTACAGCGTCAGCTCAACCTCCTTGGGGAGCCGTGCCTTGATGGACAGGTCCTGGGTGACCTTACAAAAGGTATCCTCGGCCAGGCGCTGTAGCTCCACCTCCATGCTCGGGCGCAGGCCCAGCTCATCCAGTATGGGGGGGCGCAGGTCGTTCATGATATTGCGGGCCTCGTGGAGGGCCTCTTTGCACAGGATGCAGCTACGCACCGCGGCCTGGTAAACGGCGGGGGTGGGCCTGGACAGCGCCTCGATCTCCTTGAGCTGCTGGTAAACCACTGCCAGGGCCTGGGCGATGCGGTCGTGCACCTCCAGGGCCACCCACTCCCGCTCCTCGTCCTGGGCCAGAATGGCCTGGCGAAGTTCGGCCCTGGAGCGCTCCTCCACCTCCGCCAGTTGGCGCCGCAGCTCTCGGGCCTCGTGGAAGAAAAGCCTCAGCTCTCGGGCGTAAATCTCGGTCTGCTGTTCCACCAGCTCGGCTGGGCTCTCGGGGGTGGACGATTCCAGGGATGGCCCAGGGGTATGAGGTCCGCTTTCTAGGGAGCTTCTGGCCCAGATGAGGAGGGGAAAGGAAAGCCGGGCGAAGACGGAAAAGCGTGCGTAGGTGGCCGAATCGGACCAGATCTCCGACGGGCTGGGGGAGAAACCTAGCTGGAGAACACAGATATCCCCCGAGGTGAAAGGGTGTTTCAAGCAGAACAGTAGTTGGGACTTGCCTGTTCCGGCTTCGGCCAGCACTTTTCCCCCGGCTTCCAGTGGGCAGTCGCCCCGGACGACGCAGACCTCACAAGTGCGTTTGGCTAGCCTGACCTGGGCACCAAACTGGCATTGGGCGTTCTTTGGATAGGAGAGTACCCGGACCGTCCGGGCCCCCACCATTAATCGCCAATCTTCCAGTACCTGTCTGAGGTCCTCACCTCGATGCCTGGCCGGGGTCAAGGGGACGATGTTGTTTCCATCTCGTTCTCCCCCACTGGCGGCGCCATACATTGAATATGAATATACGTCAATGTTGGCCCCCATAGCAGAGTACCATGGTACCAGTGTACTACTCTGGAGGAGGTCGTACTACACACGTTGGTATGCATACTGAGGTATATCAATGAAATATACAAAAGGGTCTAGACCATGCCTTTTGGGCCTTTTTTATAATACTTTTCGTAAAGTATAGTCCATGACAACAGCGGGCAACGGCCGCGCCGCGACCCATGCCCAGCGCTATCAGACCACCAGTGTAAGAAGGCCAGGGCTCCGAGGCCAGGACCACAAGCCCGGAGTCTGACCTACACTTCTCCAGGAGGCTGCGCCGGGGACAGTGCCCTGGGCTACCCTCCAGCCCAGTAAGGACGGGACCGGTAACCTGGGCGGCCTCCTGGAGCTTCATAACCAGCCACCTGATCCTGGTAGGCACGTACCCTCCTCGAACCCTTCTCCGGCCTCTGCCTCTTAAGGTGCGCCACGTGGGGAAAGTCCCGTTTCCTCCATCTGAAACAGTTCGCAGATAAGGGCGAGGTGTTGTCATTCCGTTGAGATATCTCTTAAAGACGCATGCAGTTAGCCGAGGAATGGCATCCCCTTGCTCCAGCATGTGAAAAAGTTCAGATAGATATGAGACAGTAGGCGTGGAAAAGTAGAAGCAGAAGGGGCCACACTTCTGGGTGAGAATAGACCAGAAAGGAGGTGGCCC
>DAOUBE010000284.1:0-14927 GCA_034432835.1 Dehalococcoidia bacterium
ACTTCATGAACAGCAGTCCTAGGTACTGCCCCGCCTGCTCGGTGACGGCCCGCACCGGCGCCGTGGAGACCCTGTTGCAGGCGGTACGCAATCCCGATGGTTCCATCTCGGCTGAGCCGCTGCTGGCGACCTCGTGGACCCTATCGTCTGATACTAAGAACCTGGACTTTACCCTCCGCAGAGGCGTCCAGTTCCACGATGGCTATGGCGAGATGACCGCCGAGGACGTGGCCTTTAGCTGGAACGACGCCAACCCGCGCATAGTCCCCGACAGCATCCATGATACCGGTGGCGACATCGCCAACTGGGTGGAGCGAGTGGAGGTCCTGGACCCGTACACCGTGCGGTTCCACACTCGGGCCTACGGTGGCCACACCCTCCTCCAGTACGTGACCAACTTCTGGGAAGGCATAGGGATATTCAGCAAGAAGTTCTTCGACCAGGTCGGCCCTGAGGGCATGAGGGAAAGGTTGATAGGGACTGGGCCTTTCAAGATCACTGAGTGGACGCAGTACAAGGGCGTGTACGCCGAGGCAGTGCGTAACCACTGGCGGAAGACCCCCTACGTTGAGCGCCTACGCATCCTTGAGGTTGCCGAGTCCGCCAACCGGCGCGTGATGCTGGAGGTGGGCGAGGCCCAGATCGCTGAGGTGGCCCTTAAGGACTGGCCAGCTCTTCTGGACAGGGGCTTCGCCAAGGCCCCCGAGGGCAACCGAGGCGACGTGGCCTTGGTCTTCGGCGGCAACTACTGGGAGACGGTGCACCCCGTCACCAAGGAGCCTCTACAGCGCCAGCGGGATACCTCCAAGCCGTGGATTGGCGACCCCAACGACCCGGCCTCCATGGACAGGGCCAGGAAGGTCCGCCAGGCCCTGGCTATGACCATAGACCGGGAAGCTCTCAACGACAGCATTCTGAGCGGTTTGGGCACGGTGACCTACGCCGCCGGCATCCCTGCCGAGGACCCGATAGTGCAGAAGAACCTGTCCAAGTGGCAGATACCTTATGACCCCGCCGGTGCCAGGCGGTTGCTCCAGGAAGTTGGCCTGGGCAACGGCTTCACAGTGGACTTCTGGGTGGGGCCCTCGGGCACCAGCGTGGAGCTGGGGGAGGCCATCGCGGCCATATGGGACGCCGAGCTGAAGGTCAAGACCACCTTTGACCGCCAGAACTACTCGTCCTTCCGGCCCAGCCTGATAGACCGCACCATGAAGGTCCTGACTCTCCAGGGTGGCGACGGCGGTTTCCCCGCCACCTGGCCCAAGGAGCTGAGCGCCAGCGCCATTGCTTACCCGGGTGGCTTTAACCGAGGCCTAGAGCTGCCCCTGGCGTCGGAGACCTTCCTGAAGATGAGCACCGAGACCGACCCCGCCAAGCTGGAGCAGCTTGTCACAGCTTGGTACGACTTCCTGCGAGAGCAGGCATTGTGGGTCGGCGTTGTGCAGACGCCAGGCAACGCCCTCTACAACCCTCAACGCATCGTGGAATGGAGGATGCTGCCGGAGGGCAAGGGCGTCCTGGGTAACATGAACAGCCTGGAGTGGGTGAAGCTGGCCCCGTAGAACAAGGCAGTACCGCCTAAACGAGAGTTGCCATATAATAGGGATACCAGGTAACGAGCGGAGCAACCCCATCGCTCCGCTCGTTACCTTCAGCCGAGTGAAAGCTACAAGATGCAGAAATTTATCCTGCGCAGACTGGGCTACTCTGTCCTGGCTATCATAGGCGTGACCATGCTGGTCTTTGGCCTGTCCAGGATGATAGGAGACCCCCGGGACTTCTATGTCTCCCAAGGAGGCTACGGCGTCAGCAAAGAGGCCTGGGAGGAGCAAGGCAGGAAGCTGCACCTGGATAAGCCTGTGCCTGTCCAGTACGGCTACTGGCTGTGGGACCTGGTGAGGGGCGACCTGGGCCGGGACCTGGTGGACGGCCTGCCCGTTACAACCAAGCTGAAGCAGAAATTTGGCCCCACCCTCAAGCTGGGGCTGTCCGCGTGGGTGCTGGCAACGGCTGTGGGGATACCCCTGGGCGTGCTGTCGGCCGTGAAGCGTGGCACGGTGTTGGACTACGTGGCCAGGGTCTTTGCCCTTCTGGGGCAGACCCTTCCCCCCTTCTGGATAGGCCTCATGTCCATCCTCTTGTTCACGGTCCACCTAGGCTGGCTACCCAGTGGCACCATGGGAGAGGGGCTGGCGATACGCAACTACATACTGCCCACCATAACCCTTGCCTGGCTACCGGCGGCAGGCTACCTGCGCCTGACGCGGTCTGCCATGCTGGAGGTACTGGACTCGGAGTACGTGAAGATGGCGCGGGCCAAGGGGGTGGGCTCCCTGGTGGTGATCTGGAAGCACGCTTTCCGCAACGCCCTGCTGGTCCCCTTGACAGTCTCTGCCCTGGTGCTGGCCGGCTTCATCACCGGCGTGGTCATCATCGAGGTTATATTCAACTGGCCTGGGCTGGGGCGCCTGGCGGTGGAGGCCGTGTGGAACAACAACCTGCCCGTGCTCACCGCCACCACCCTTATCTTCACGGCCATATTTGTGGTGATGAACTTCCTCACCGACATAGCTTACGCTTACGTGGACCCGAGAATTCGGTACGGATAGTGGAGAAATGGCAGAGGCAGCAGTACAGGTCCAGGTGCTCAAGCCGCCCAGCGCATGGGTGCGAGGTATCCGGTTCTTCAGGGAGTGGCCTGTTATACCTGGGCTAATCATAGCCGGTATGATCCTCATGAGTGTGCTGGCTCCGGTGTTGGCACCCCACGATCCCTCCAAGCCAAACTTGCGGCTGCGCAACGCTCCTCCAGGGTGGTACGAGAAGGGTACCTGGACCCATCCCCTGGGCACCGATTATATCGGCAGGGACGTGCTAAGCCGCGTGCTGTACGGTGCCAGGGTATCGCTGCTGGTGGCGGCGGTGGCCCTGGTGAGCGGGACGGTGGTGGGGACCAGCCTGGGACTGCTGGCGGGTTACCTGGGCGGGCACATTGACGAAATCATCATGCGCATCGTGGATATCTGGCTGGGGCTGCCCTTCCTGTTGGTGGCGCTGGTGATAGTGGTGGTAGTAGGGGGCAGCATAGGGGTTATCATAGCGCTGCTGGCCCTGCTCACCTGGGCTTCTTTCGTGCGCAACGTGCGTGCCGAGGTGCTGTCACTGAAGAGCCGGGACTACGTCTCGCTGGCCAAGGTGGCTGGAGCCTCGCCTATTTATATAATGTTCCGTCACATCCTGCCTGGGGTGCTGAACACCGTCATAGTCATCGCCAGCCTGAGGGTGGGGGGTCTGATCCTGACGGAGGCCTCCCTGAGCTTTCTGGGGGCGGGGATACCCCCGCCCACGCCGGCCTGGGGCTCCATGATAGCGGACGGCCGTGAATACCTGCGCGACGCCTGGTGGGTGTCCACTTTCCCGGGTATCGGCATATTCCTGCTGGTGTTGGCCCTGAACTTCTTCGGCGACTGGTTCCGTGACCACTTCGACCCACGGCTGCGCCAGGTGTAGTGCAGGGCGCAAGGTAGCGTGGGCCGGCCGCTGAAGAAGTTTTCCTTGCTTGCTGCGTACCGGGCCCGTTCGGCCAAGGTGGAGCTTGCCGGTCTTTACTGGAGCCATCCTCAGGGAGAGGTTTACGGTCTTAGGCCAGCCCCAGGCGCGCGAAGATGTGGTCCACGTAGCGTAGGTAGTAGCCGTAGTCGAAGAGCGAGTCCAGCTCCTGCGGCTTCAGGTGGCGGCCCACTGCTTCGTCCTTGCGCAGCAGCTCGCGGAAGTCCAGCCCCTGGTCCCAGGAGCGCATGGCGTTGCGCTGCACCAGCTCGTAGGCCTCCTGGCGGGACATCCCCTTCTCGATGAGGGCCAGCAGCACCCGCTGGCTGAACACCAGGCCCCTGGTGGACTCGATGTTGGCCATCATACGTTCGGGGTACACCCGCAGGCCAGACATGACGTGGTTGAACAGGTCCAGGATGTAGTCCAGGGCCAGGCAAGCGTCGGGAAGGATGATGCGCTCCGCCGAGGAGTGGGAGATGTCCCGCTCGTGCCACAGGGCCACGTTTTCCAGGGCGGTGACGGCATGGCCACGGATGAGACGGGCCAGACCGCATATGCGCTCCGTGAGCTCCGGGTTGCGCTTGTGGGGCATGGCCGAGGAGCCGGTCTGGCCTTCGCCGAAGGGCTCCTCCGCCTCCCGGACCTCGGTGCGCTGAAGGTGGCGTACCTCCGTGGCGAACTTCTCTAGGGAGGCGGCCACCAAAGCTAGGGTGGTGATGAAGTGGGCGTGGCGGTCCCGCTGGACCACCTGGTTGGTGACGGGGTCCACCCCCAGGCCCAGGATGGCGCAGGCCCGCTCCTCCACCGAGGGCGGTACCGTGGCATGGGTGCCCACGGCCCCCGATATCTTCCCCACGGCGATGCTCTTGCGGGCCTCCACCAGGCGCTCCCGCTGGCGGCCCATCTCCTCCCACCACAGGGCCAGCTTCAGGCCGAAGGTGATGGGCTCGGCGTGGACGCCGTGGGTCCGCCCCATCTGGGGAGTGTCCTTGTACTTCAGGGCCAGGCCCTTCAGCGTCTCCCGGAGGGCGTCCACATCCTCCAGGAGGATGTCCGCGGCCTCTCTGAGCTGGAGGGCGGTGCCGGTGTCCCACACATCCTGGGAGGTGAGGCCGAAGTGGACCCAACGGCCCTCGGGCCCCAGGCCGTGGGTCACGCCGCGGAGGAAAGCGGTGACGTCGTGGCGGGTGCGCTGGAAGGTCTCCTGCATCACCTGGGTATTCAGGGTGGCACGCCGCAGCTTCTCCATGTCCTCAGGGGGTATGACACCCTCCTGGGCCCAGGCCTCGCACACGGCCAGCTCCACCTGGAGCCACTTCTGGTACTTATTCTCCTCGGACCAGACCTGCTTCATGCGTGGTCGAGAGTAGCGGTCTATCATGCCCTCACCTCACGGGCTTTGAGTACACGGAGCACATCCCCGAAGTCCTGGAACTCTACACAGGGGATGCCGTTCTTGTGGCAGTGCTCCAGCAGGTGACTGCGGGCGAAGACCAGGTCGGCGGTGCTGGCGGGGCAGAAGTCGGAGCGGCCATCGCCCACGTACACGATGCCGTAGCCCTGCTGGCGGTAGCGCTGGAGCACGGCACACTTGCAGTTGCCCCAGTCGCCGGAGCACTGGCCGTCGGTGTAGCTGTAGATGTACTCGATACCTTTAGGGCCGAACCGCGTGCCCACGGCATAGTAGGGGATACCCTCCAGGCCCTCCTTCCTCAGCAGGGCCTCCACGTAGAAGTCCAGGCCGTGGGTGACAATGGCCAGGGGAATACCCTGCTCCTGACAGTAGCGGTAAAGGTCGTGGAAGTGGGGGCGGGTGTTGGCCTTGGCAGCCACCACCTGCTGAAGGGCCTGCCGGGTGGCGCCGGTGGTGCGAAAGGCGGCCTCCTGGTACTGTCTTAGGCTGAGCTGGCCGGCACGGAACTGCTGCTTTAGCGACCGCCAGCCGTCAGTACCGAAGTGTTCCAGGATAAGCTCGGCCACGTTCTGCTCTGCTGTGGTGTCGTCGAAATCGCAGAGGACGGCCAGTTTCCTACTAGCCACCCTTCAATTTCTCCCGATAGGATTCGTAAGCCTTCCTTATCTTATCATGCTTAAGTCCCAGGATCTCAGCGGCCAGGTAGGCGGCGTTGCGAGCACCCCAGGAGCCAATGGCGACGCAGGCTACGGGTATGCCAGGGGGCATCTGGGCAATGGCGTAGAGGGAGTCCACGCCCTTGAGCTCGCTGCTGGCCAGGGGGATGCCTATGATGGGCAAGGTGGTCCAGGAGGCCAGCACGCCGGGCAGGGCGGCGGAGCCCCCGGCGGCGGCAATGAGCACCTCCAGGCCCCGCTCCCGGGCGCTTTTGGCGTACTCCATCACCTTCTCCGGCGTGCGGTGGGCCGACAGCACCCGCACCTCGTGCTCTATGCCCAGCTCCTCCAGCACCTTCACCGCCTCGCTGACCACGGCTTCATCGGACTTGCTTCCCATGAGGACACCAACCAGAGGGGGCATGCTTTTCACCTCCTAAAGAGCTAGTTTACCCACTCCCGATGCTGAGCCCGCTGGAGGCGCACTGACCTTGACCGCGGATTCTGGAGTCGAAGGGTCCCAGAGGTAGCCTCCTAGTGCTCCGGAGCTGCCGTGGATGGGAGGGATACCGCCGCCAGAGCGATGTCCCTTCGGTAGTGGGCGCCCTGGAAGCGTATGGCCTGGACTCCGGCGTAGGCCCGCTCCCGGGCCTGGGCCATAGTGGGGCCGGCAGCCACCACGGTGAGGACGCGGCCGCCATCGGTGACAACGCGGCTGTCGCCAGCCTCAGCAGCCAGCCTGGTACCGGCATGGAAGACCAGACAGTCCTGGGGCACCTGGTCCAGGCCCTGGATGGGCAGACCGATGGGGTACTTGCCTGGGTAGCCGGGGGAGGCCAGAACCACGCCCACGCAGGCCTCGTTGGCCCACTCCACGAGCTGCTCCGACAACCTGCCTTCTATGACGGCCAGAATCACGTCAATCAGATCCGTCTTGAGCCGGGGAAGGACCACCTGGGCCTCGGGGTCGCCCAGGCGGGCATTGAACTCCAGGACCTTAGGGCCTTCCGGGGTCAGGATAAGGCCGCCGTAAAGGACGCCCTGGTAGGGGGAACCTTCCTGGGCCAGGGCCTTGACCGCTGGTTCCATGATCTCCCTGCGGACACACTCCGCCAGCTCTGGAGTCCAGAACTCTGGGGGGCTGTAGGCGCCCATGCCACCGGTATTGGGGCCCTGGTCCTTGTCCAAGACGCGCTTGTAGTCGCAGGCGGCCACCAGGGGCGAGAGGAGCTGGCCGTCGGTGAAGGCGAAGACACTGACCTCCCGGCCCTCCAAGTACTCCTCGATGACCACCTTATCGCCGGCCGGGCCGAAGACCCGGGCCTCCATACAGTCGCGCACGGCCCCCTCGGCCTCCTGGGGCGACCGCGCCACCACCACGCCCTTGCCAGCTGCTAGGCCGTCGGCCTTGACCACCACGGGAAGGGGATGGCCTTCCAAGTACTCCAGGGCCTCACCTAACTGGTCAAAGGTTTCGCTTCGAGCAGTAGGGATCCCATACTTTTGCATGAGCTCTTTAGCGAAGGCTTTTGACCACTCGATGCGGGCGGCAGCCCGGGTGGGGCCGAAGACGGGGAGGCCCAGTTCCCGGAACCGGTCCACGATGCCCGCCGCCAGGGGCGCCTCCGGCCCCACCACCGTCAGGTCGATGGAGTAGCTGCGAACAGCCTGGGCTAGGGCGGGGATGTCGGTGGTGGGTATGGGCAGGTTCTGAGCTATGGAGGCGGTGCCGGCGTTGCCCGGGGCCACCAAGAGCTGCCCTACCTTGGGGCTCTGGCGCAGCTTCCAAGCCAGGGCATGCTCCCTTGCTCCTGAGCCAACTACCAGGACGTTCAGCATCGAGGTCCCTGTGTACAACAGTCTAAGGGTTTACTGGACACGAATTGTACCACTGACCTCAAGTCCAATCCCTCTGCCTAAGTAAAGGCCAGGAGTAGGGCAGCCAGAGTTCCCAGCATCCAGGCTCCGACCAACGTGACTGGAGCGGTTAGAAGAGGCACGCAAAGGGCCCCGACGATGGCCCGTCCATTGGAGGTCCTGTACGCCAGCCGGTACACCAGGCTCCACAAGACGACGGAGACCACCAGCCCGCTGGCGAGGGCTAGGGTAGCCCTTCCGTCGGGTCTCTGGGGAAGGGCCCAGAGGATGCCTCCCAGTCCCCCCACTGCTGCCGAGGCCGTGAAGGCGGGGAGGAGGTTCGTCCAGGGTGCCCATCTGGGGGGCTTCGAGCCCTCCCGGCGTACAAATACCCCTACCAGGCAGCCTGCAAGAAGGGCTGCTGGATAGCTGGCCATGGTGGCTACACCCAGGGCGATCAGGGTTAGGCTGGTAACAGCCAGGTCATCGCTCATAACAGCACTGTGCTCCCGGCGCAGTCTCCCCATCATGTGTACCACGATGTGAAGGGCCTATTCAACAGCCTGTGCTCTCAGGGGAAGGCTGCAACCTGCTACTCCCACTCGATGGTGCCAGGGGGCTTGCTGGTGATGTCGTACACCACGCGGTTGACCTTGGGGACCTCGTTGGTGATGCGGTTGGAGATGCGGGCCAGTACGTCGTAGGGCAGACGGGCCCAGTCGGCGGTCATGGCGTCCTCGCTGGTCACCGCCCGGACAGCCACTACATAGCCGTAGGTGCGGTAGTCGCCGGTGACCCCCACGCTGCGGGCGTCGGTAAGGACGGCGAAGCTCTGCCATAGCTGGCGGTAGAGGCCGGCAGCCTTGATCTCGTCCATGACCACCCAGTCGGCGGCCCGCAATATGTCCAGCTTCTCCCGGGTCACCTGACCAAGCACGCGGATGGCTAGGCCGGGGCCGGGGAAGGGCTGGCGATAGACCATCTCCTCGGGGAGGCCCAGGGCCAGGCCCACCTCGCGCACCTCGTCCTTGAACAGGTAGCGCAGGGGCTCGATGAGCTTCAGCTTCATGCGGGCTGGCAGGCCGCCCACGTTGTGGTGGGTCTTGATCTTGGCGGCGGCCTTACTCTCGGGCGCCTGGCTCTCGATAACGTCGGGATACAGGGTGCCCTGGGCCAGGAAGTCGCACCGGCCGATGGAGGACGCCGCCTCCTCGAACACGCGGATGAACTCCTCACCCACCACCTTGCGTTTCTCCTCGGGGTCCAACACCTCCTGGAGCTGGCTGAGGAAGCGGTCGGAGGCGTCCACGTACATGAGGTTCATCTTCATGTTGCGACGGAAGGTGTTGATGACCCTTTCTGGCTCCTCCTTGCGCATCAGGCCGTTGTTGACGAAGATGCAGGTGAGCTGGTCTCCCACTGCCTGGTGGACTAGGGTGGCGGTCACCGCCGAGTCCACTCCGCCGGAGAGGGCGCAGATGACGCGGCCATCTCCTACTTGCTGGCGGATGCGCTCCAGGGTCTCCGCCACGAAGTTGGAGGGAGTCCAGGTGCCGTGGCAGCCGCATATACGGTACAGGAAGTTCTCCAGCAGCTTCTTACCGTAGGGGGTGTGGACCACCTCGGGGTGGAACTGAAGGCCGTATATGCCCGCGTCGTTGCCCATGACGGCGATGGGGGAGTTTTCGGTATGGGCCAGGGCCTGGAAGCCCGGGGGCACCTGGGTAATCTGGTCGCCGTGGCTCATCCACACGGGCATGGAGGGGGGGAGGCCGGCGAAAAGGGGCGACTCCGGGGCTCCCACGTGGAGCACGGCGTGGCCATACTCCCGCTTCATGCCAGGCATGACCTTGCCTCCGAGCTGGTGGGCCAGGGCCTGCATCCCGTAGCAGATGCCCAGGACGGGTACGTTGCTGGAGAAGACCCACGATGGTGCCAGGGGGGCGCCCTGGTCATAGACGCTGGCAGGGCCGCCGGAGAGGATGACCCCCTTCAGGTTCAGACCCTGGACCTTGGCCCAGGGGGTATCGTGGGGTAGGATCTCGCAATAGACCCGCAGCTCGCGGACGCGGCGGGCGATGAGGCGGCTGTACTGGGAGCCGAAGTCGATAATGGCGATGGCCTCGGCCGTGTCCTTGGGAGGGGCCACCGCCTCCGGCTTCTGTCCCGCCTTCTCGCTGGCGATGCCCAGGTAAGTGGACACCTCCAGGTCGTCGCTGGTGGCTACCCTGCGGCCTGTATTAGTACTCTGTTCTTCCATGCGCCTCTCTTGATAGGGGAAACCCCCGGGCTTTCAGGCTAGTGAGGCCGGTCCTAGGCTCCACTGCTCTGCTGGCCTGGGCTGGGTGCTCTGTCCGGGGACACTTAAAGGCTAAGGCTCCAGGCAAAAGAACCACTGCGTCTGGCAGGGAGGCGTGGCGCCGGGCAGGTGTGAAAACATTCACTATACGTCGGGCGACGCTCCCTTCCTCGGCTCGACCACAGCTTAGCACCTATGCTATACTCAGTCAAGGATGGGTCAGGTGCGGGCAAGTTGGTCTGGTCTGGCCTCTGGCCCAGTACTGGCGGCCTGGCAAGAAGGACCTATTCCCTCGCAAATACCAACGGACGTGGACTTGGCTGTCATGACGTCGGGCACACTAGAGCAGCAGATCCTCGAGGCCGTGGGTGTGCTCAAGGGGGAGGGCGTGGTCGCCTTTCCCACGGACACCCTGTACGGCCTGGGCGCCAGCATCTACTCCCAGCGAGCCGTGGAGCGGGTGTTCCAGATTAAGGGCAGGCCCCAGGAGATGGCCCTGCCCGTTTTGTTGTCCCGGCCTGAGCAGCTAGAGGAGGTGGCCCTGGAGGTGAGCCCCATGGCCCATCGGCTAGCCCGGGCCTTCTGGCCTGGGCCCCTAACCCTGGTGGTCCAGAAGTCGCCCAGGGTGCCGAGCTTGGTAACGGCCGGCAGGGAGACCGTGGCGGTGCGGGTGCCCAACCACCAGGTGCCCCGGGCCCTGGTGGAGGGGCTGGGGGCGCCCCTCACCGGGACCAGCGCCAACCCCTCGGGCGGGCCCGACCCCGTGACGGCGGAGGACGTCCGGCGGCTGCTGGGCACCCAGGTGGACTACATCGTGGACGGGGGACCCGCCCCCCTGGGCAGGCCCTCCACCGTGGTGGATGTGACGGGGGATACCCTGAGGGTGCTGCGGGCACGGGCGGTGAGTGTCCAGCAGCTTCAGGAAGTGGTGGGGTCTTGGGTGGAGATAATAGCCAGGTGAGAAAAGGAGGAGCCTTGCGCATCGCTATCGGTTCGGACCACCGGGGCTTGAAGCTGAAGCAAGGGGTAGCTGGCCTTCTCGCCGAGCTGGGCCACACCTACGAGGACATGGGGTGTTACGACGGCAACTCGGTGGACTACCCCGACGTGGCTGCTCGGGTGGCGGAATCGGTGGCCAGCGGCCAGTACGAGGCGGGCATCCTGGTGTGCGGCACGGGCATCGGCATGAGCATAGCTGCCAACAAGGTGCCTGGCATCCGGGCCGCCTTGGTTCGGGATACCCACATGGCCCGCATGGCCCGTGAGCACAACGACGCCAACGTGCTTTGCCTGGGAGGGGACCTGGTGAGCGAGGCCGAGGCCCGGGAGATAGTGAAGGCCTACCTGGGCGCCACCTTCGAGGGGGGCCGGCACAGCCGGCGGGTGAACAAGATCTCTGAGCTGGAAAAGTCCCGCGGCCAGAACGCCTCCCAGGCCTCCAAGGCCGGTAAGGTATAGCTGATGGAGTTACCTCCCCAGTTCCGCAAGTACCAAGAGGAGATCGAGCAGGAGCTCAGGGACATCCTCGCCCAGCGCAAGGCCCCCCTCTACCGCATGATGCGTTACCAGCTTGGCTGGATAGACGAGAAGGGGGAGGCGGTGCAGGACGGCCAGGGCAAGCGCCTCAGGCCCCTCCTAGCCCTGCTGTCGTGCAAGGCAGCGGGGGGCGATTACCGTCTGGCCCTGCCGGCGGGGGCCGCCGTGGAGCTGGTGCACAACTTCTCCCTGGTGCACGATGATATCCAGGATGGCAGCCCGGAGCGCCGCCACCGGCCCACGGTGTGGTGGCTGTGGGGACCGGCCCAGGCCATCAACGCAGGCGACGGCCTGCACGCCCTGGGGCGCTTGGCCCTGTTCCGCCTGGCGGACCGCGGCCTGCCCCTGGAGACTGTCCTGGAAGCAGTGCGAGTGCTGGACGAGGCCTGCCTGGCCCTGTGCGAGGGCCAGTACATGGACATGAGCTACCAGGAGAGAGTTGACATAACCTTGGAGGCTTACTTTAAGATGGTGGAGGGCAAGGCCGGAGCCCTTATGGCCTGTGGCATGGAGCTAGGGGCCCTGGTGGCAGGAGCTGGAGAGGAGGTGCGCCGCGCCTTCGCCCGCGCTGGGCTCAACCTGGGCATCGCCTTCCAGGTGCGGGACGATATCCTGGACCTGTGGGGGGCTGATGGAGGAGCCCAAAGCAGCGATGTGCTTAACAAGAAGAAGTCGCTCCCCATCGTGTACGCCCTGGACAAGGCGACCATCCGGCAGAAGCGGGAGCTGGGTACCATCTTCTTCAAGCGGGTGCTGGAGCCGCCCGATGTGGAGCATGTGACCGCCATCCTGGGGGACCTGAAGGCCCGGGAGTACGCCGAGGAGACCGCCCAGCGGTACTACCAGCAGGCCATGGAGGCCCTGGCCAGCGTCCCCTGCGAGGCGTCGGCCCTGGAGGAGGTCCGAACCCTGGGCCGCTTCATGGTCCAGCGGGACCGGTAGGCACCCAAGGTTAACATTCCTCACGGGGGTGTCCGTTGGCCAAGAAGACTCTCAGCGAAGACCTGAAGGTAGAGGGCAAGCGCGTCCTTGTGCGGGTGGACTTCAACGTCCCCTTGGAGAAGAGCAACGGGACCGTCGCTGTGGGCGATGACTACCGCCTGAGGGCGTCCTTGCCCACCATCCAGTGGCTGGTGGACCACAGGGCCAAGGTCATCCTGTGCTCCCACCTGGGTAGGCCCAAGGGCAGGGTGGACGAGGAGTTCCGCCTGGGGCCCGTGGCCAAGCGCCTGGAGGAGCTGCTGGGGCGCCGGGTGGCTTACGCCAGGGACTGCATAGGCCCCCAGGCCCAGCGGGCAGTGAGTGCCCTGAAGCCTGGGGAGGTGCTCTTGCTTGAGAACCTGCGCTTCCACCCCGGCGAGGAGGCCAACGACCCGCAGTTCGCCCGGGAGCTGGCTTCCCTGGCCGACCTCTTCGTCATGGACGCCTTCGGGGCGGCCCACCGCGCCCACGCCTCCACCGAGGGGGTGACCCACTACCTGCCCTCGGTGGCAGGTTTCCTGCTCCAGAAAGAGGTCCAGGCCCTGAGCAGCGTCCTGGACTCGCCTGCCAGACCCAGGGCCGCCCTTCTAGGCGGGGCCAAGGTCAGCGATAAGATGCAGGTGCTGGAGAACCTGCTCCAGCGGGTGGATATGCTCCTCATCGGTGGTGGCATGGCCAACACCTTCCTCCGTGCTCAGGGGCTCTCCACCGGCCGCTCCCGGGTGGAGGAGGACAAGGTGGATTTCGCCCGGGAGCTCATGCAAAAGGCCTCCCAGCGCGGGGTGGAGGTGGTCCTGCCCGAGGACGTGGTGGTGGGGATGGAGTTCAAGAAAGAGGCGCCCCCCAGGATCTTACCGGCAGACCAGGTGCCCGCCGAGGCCTACATCATGGACATAGGCCCCAGGACGGTGGAGAAGTTCATCAGCAAGCTAAGGCGGTGCAAGACGGTCTTCTGGAATGGTCCCCTGGGGGTGTTCGAGTTTCCCAGCTACGCCCAGGGCACCAGAAAGATAGCCGAGGCCCTGGCCTCCCTGGACGCCCAGACCATAGTGGGCGGCGGCGAGACCGCCGAGGCCGTCCGGGAGTTAGGACTGGCAGACCGCATGACCCACGTCTCCACCGGAGGCGGCGCTTCCCTGGAGTTCCTGGAGGGCAAGGCGCTGCCAGGCATCGCCGCGCTGCCCGATGCATGACTGGCCAGTGCCGGCAGGAGATGGACAGGAGTTAGGTGCTGATGATCGACCTTGTGCAGATACGGGACTCTTTCGTGTCCACCCCCTCTAAGATCCTCATGCTGGTGGTGGACGGCCTGGGAGGCCTGGCCCACCCGGAGACGGGCAAGAGCGAGCTCCAGACGGCCAGCCTCCCCAACCTGAACGCCCTGGCGCGCAAGAGCGCCTGTGGGCTGACCATCCCCGTGCTGCCGGGGGTGGCGCCGGGGAGCGGTCCGGGGCACCTGGCCCTCTTCGGCTACGACCCACTGAAGTACCTCATCGGACGGGGGGTACTGGAGGCCCTGGGCATCGAGGTCGAGCTGCGAGAGGGGGACGTGGCCGCCCGGGGCAACTTCTGTACCGTGGACACCGACGGCAACCTGGTGGACCGCCGGGCGGGGCGCATCCCCACTGAGCTCAGCGAACCCCTCTGCCGGCGCCTGAATGCCATCAAGGTAGAGGGGGCGGAGGTGTCGGTCTTTCCTGTGAAGGACTACCGCTTTGTGCTGCTGCTCCGAGGCCGCGGACTGAGCGACAAGCTGACGGAGACCGACCCCCAGCGCACAGGCGTGCCGCCCCTGAGGGTGAAGCCCGTCACCCTCGAGGCAGAGCGCACTGCCCGGGTGGTGAACGAGTTTGTGGACAAGGCGCGGCAGGTGCTGGCCCAGGAGGAACGGGCCAACATGGTGCTGTTGCGGGGCTTCTCCAAGCTGCCCCGACTTCCTGCCATGGGGGAGGTGTACCCCCTGCACCCTGCGGCCATAGCCGCCTACCCTATGTACCGCGGCCTGGCCCGGGTGGTGGGTATGCGGGTTATTCCCACAGGTGCTTCCTTCGCCGACGAGATGGACACCCTGGCCAGGCACTTCCAGGAGCACGACTTCTTCTACATCCACTACAAGCCAGCGGACGCCGCCGGCGAGGACGGTAACTTCGAGGCCAAGGTACGGGCCCTGGAGGCGCTGGACACATACATACCGCGCCTGCTGGACTTGAGGCCGGACGTGTTCATGGTGGCGGGAGACCACTCCACGCCCTCGGTGCTGAAGGCCCACAGTTGGCACCCGGTGCCCTTCCTGCTGCACTCGCAGTGGACCCTGGGCGAAGGGGTGCCCGAGTTCTCAGAGGCGGCGTGCCGGACGGGCTCCCTGGGCATCATGCCTGCCACCCATATTATGCTTCTGGCCCTGGCCCACGCTGGCAAGCTCACCAAGTACGGCCCCTAGGCCGGGGCCGGGGGTGCAGGGGACAGGGTCCCCTGTTAGGATTGCCAGTGGAGAATCCCCAACGCCCCGAGGGCGGGTGGGTGGGTCTAACACAATCTTTCTTGGGTGGCCAGATGTAAGGCTACAGGATGGTGCCCTAACGACAAGGGCTGGCCTAGAACAGGGGGAGTGCAGAGGGGGGCTGCCCCTCTG
>DAOUBE010000285.1:0-2249 GCA_034432835.1 Dehalococcoidia bacterium
CCTCCAGCGCCTCCGGGCTCAGTGGTGCCCTTCCCAGGTTGGTGTGCAGCACCACCCCTGTGGCGTTGATAAGGGGACGCGGCCATGTCTGCCCCAGGTACAGGGCCCGCTGCCGCACCGAGTCCACCAACTGCTCCGCTGTGGGAGGCTCCTTGCCCGAGAGGATGGCCCGCCGTGCCTCTTCCAACCGCTGGCGAACCAGGGCCACCACCCAGTCGCGCCGGTAGCCCTCGGCCAGCTCCCGCAGGGCTGGCCTGGACAGGAGGCTGTCCACGCTGGGCAGTGCCCTTAGCATGGCACTCTTTTCGGTCTCTGGCACTGACATCTTGCGCTCCTGAGTCATTGTAGCACAATGGCTGTCCGCATCCCCTAAAGCCAGGCCCTGGCTGACCCTGTAGATCAGGAGAGTGTTCTGCTTAGGACTGCGTCTTTGAGGGTGGGGTGGGACCAACCACACCCCTTCTCGCTGCCCGTAAGTGGGTGCAGGGTGCACCCTGCTGCAGGGCGTGCCCTGCCAGGGCCGAGCTGTGGCCGCCCCTCAGAAAGGGGTTACCGGGACTAGGCCTGAGCAACAGGACCCTTTTCCCACGCTCCTTGACAAGCGCCTTGCCCCCCCTTACCATGCCGCCGTAATTTCCTCTGAGTTGAAGAACGGAGGTCTGATCATGCCCGCCAAGGTCGAAAAGCTGTTCCTTCACCCGGGGCCCCAGCCCAACGGCCTCCAGGCCACCCCTGATGGATTGTGGGTGCTGGACCAGACGGACAACTGCGTTTACCTATTAGACTATAAAAATGGCTCAGTGAGAAAGAAATTTCAGACGGCCTCCCAGCACGGCAGCGGCATCACCGTGGGGGGTGGCTACCTCTGGGTCGCCTCCACATATTCTTGCCAGCTCCTGAAGCTCAGCCTCAAGGACGGTTCCACCGTGGCCACCTACGATACCCCCGGCGCGGGCGTGGTCTCCTGGGCCAATCCGGCCACGGCCCGCCGCACCGGCGCCCACGGCCTGGAGTGGGTGGACGACAGGCTGTGGGTGGCAGTGCCCCCTTCTCAGACCATCTACCAGTGCGACCCAGCGACTATGGAGGTCCTCCACTCCTTCCCTGCGCCAGGCCCCCGGCCTCACGGCATCGCCTGGGACAGAGGGATGCTCTGGTGCGCCGATACCTCCCACAAGGCCGTGTACAAGATGGACCCCAAGAGCGGGAAGGTGGTGGACAAGATGGAAGGGATATCCCCGGACCCCCACGGCATGACCCTCTACCAGGGCCATCTTTGGTTCTGTGACGCCGATACTCGGTGGATCTTCCGGGTACCGCTCTAGCTAGCCCCTGGGTGCTAGAGCAGGACAGCGAAGCCCGGTCATTTCCAGTCCGCCTTCGCGGAACGAGGAATATGGGGAGGGACCACACAATAGGCCAGGGCTACCTGGCTTGTGGATGATGCTCCCCCCGAAGGCATTCGGGGGGAGCGGCTCAAAGGGTGCAGGGATGGCCTGCCTCCCCAGGCCCTTCGCTTCTCTCAGAGGGACAGGAACGTCCACCCACGGGTCATTCAGAGTCCTTCGTAGAGGGACGGAGAATCTGGAGGGATAACCACACACGGGTGGCGCTTGTGCCAGGTCCGTAAGACGGGAAAGGTGATTTTTCTCTCTACGGGAAAGAGACTCATGTTCTGCGCGAGAGTGCTGTATCCATGCTGGGCCGGACCCGCGAGTGCGCCCTGACGCGAGGGCAGACATCCGGTTCTGCCCCTGCGACCATGCCAACCAGTGGCGCAGCGTTGGTGTCAGAGCCCCGTGGGGCGCTGGCGGTACCGGGCGTACCCGTCGCCGTGGATGAACTCCTCCAGCTCGATCTTCTCCCCACCCAGCTCGTTGGACACGTTGGCTGCCAGGACGGCGGCCAGGGAGTTTATGGAGGAGTGAAAGGTGTTGCGCAGAAGCCCAGGCCTTTTCTGGATTATCGCCTCGGCGAAGCTCTGGGCCATGGCCTTGGTGTTCTCGTGGCCCATGGCCACGGTGTGGGGGCCCTTGGAGATGACCTTCCGCACCTCCTCCGGCCTAAGGCGCTTGGTGGGTGCCCAGTCATCGCCGTCGTAGTGGTAGTCCACGTAATCGTCTTCCAGCTTGATGGTGCCGTGGGTCCAGATGATGCAGTCGAACCGGCCCTGGTAGTAGGAGCGGGCAGGCTTGGTGAATAGGAGGTTCCCCGTGGCCCCCTTCTTGAAGCCGTAGGTGACGGTGTAG
>DAOUBE010000286.1:0-1538 GCA_034432835.1 Dehalococcoidia bacterium
TCTGCTTCTACTTTTCCACGCCTACTGTCTCATATCTATCTGAACTTTTTCAGGTTAACGGACAACCTCTGTTATGTTCACTATCCTTTGTTAGCCCGAGACCCCTTTCAAAGTACTCCGGGCAGACCCTTCTGGAAATACCCATGCTCTTGTCAGCAAGGCTGCAGATACTCGGCGAATAGCGTGTGATGGGAGACCCGCAGTCCTGCTAACATGCCCGGCTACCTTCTTCACAGCCACGGTAATGAGCGGCAGTGGGAAAGGGGCTTACTTCGGGAGAACCTCTGGGAAAAGAGCCCTCCCCTTTTCTCTGCTAGTTTCGTTTTTTCCAGAGCCATCGCAGTCTCCTGAATCTGGTCTTAAACTTTAACACGCCCTCATAGACACCCCTCAGGGCAATCTTATGGTCGGCGGGAGAAGTGGCTGTACACCTCCTCCCGTCTGGGCATGCTGGCGATGGCGCCCCGACCCCTCACCTTCAACCCCGCCATGATGACACCCAGTCGGGCTGCATCCCTGGGGGCCAGCCCGGAGATGATGCCGTGCAGGAAGGCCCCGTTGAAGGCATCCCCGGCGCCGCTGGTGTCCACCACCTGCTCCACCTTGAAGGCGGGAACCTCCTCAATCCGCCCGCCGGCACCCACCAGGCAGCCCTGGTCTCCCATCTTGATGGCTACTATCCTGACCCCCTGGCGCCATAGAGAGCGGACCAACTCTTCCGGGTCCTCCAGCCCCAGCATACGGCTGGCATCCTGGGAGCTGGGGAGGAAGATATCCACGTAGGGCAGGACCTCCTCCAGGGCGCGGCGGGCCTCGTCCAGTGAGGGCCAAAGAATGGGGCGCAGGTTGGGGTCGAAGGAGACCATCACCCCTTTCTCCCTGGCCATCCTCACCGCCTGGAGGGCCGTCCTGCGGGAGGTCTCGGAGATGGCCTGGGTGATGCCGCTGGTGTGGAACACCCTGGCCGCACCGATGTAATTCGCATCCAGGTCCTCGGGCACCATGGTGCTGGGGGCGCTCCCCTTGCGGTAGTAGGTGAATTCGCGGTCGCCGTCGGGCCGTATAGCGATGAAGTAGATGCCGTTGAAGCCCTTGACCACCTTGGCATGGGAAGTATCTACACCCTCCCGCTGCCAGCCCTTAAGGAGCATGTCCCGGAAGGGGTCGTCTCCCACGCGGGTGATGAAACCCGTGGAGGTGCCCAGGCGGCTGGCGGCCACCAGCATGTTCAGGGCATCGCCGGCGAAGGTGCCATAGAAGACCCCCTCCTCGGACAACGGGTGATCGGCGAAAAACTCGATCATGCACTCGCCCATGGAGACCAGGTCAGGCATAGAAACTCCTTCCACTGTGGTGTGGGCCCGCAGAATAGGCCCCGGCGAGGCCAGGGATGGGGCGATGAGCGTTGCCTATACTACCATCGCGCCTGGAGGCAGGCAAGGAAGTGTACTGGTTCAGTACATATGAGACAGTCGGGCTATTTTAGGGACCAGTTCTGGGTGGTGCTTAGTAAGATACTGGGCTGGGGTGTTGTAGTC
>DAOUBE010000287.1:0-4430 GCA_034432835.1 Dehalococcoidia bacterium
TCTTACTAAGCACCACCCAGAACTGGTCCCTAAAATAGCCCGACTGTCTCATATGTACTGAACCAGTACAGGGGGTTGCCCTTCAGCGAAAAGCTGGTGAAGATCATCGGCGAGTCGGGCCAGGCCTACTATCAGTACCTGGACATCTCCCTCCCCCAGGCCAACATTAGAGAGGATACCCCTATGCACCACGGCCCCGCCGTTTTTAACCTACTGACAAGCCCCCGCCTGCTGGACGCCGTGGAGAGCTTCATAGGGCCGGAGATTTACTCCAACCCGGTGCAGCACGTCCGTATCAAGCCTCCCGAGAGGCTGGTGCCGGAGAACATGCGCAACTCCCTGACGGCCACCACGGACTGGCACCAGGACCAGGGGGTGGTGCTGGAGGAGGCGGACAACAGCGACATCCTGACGGTGTGGCTACCCATCTTCCCGGCCACGGTGGAAAATGGGTGCCTGGTGGTGGTGCCTGGAAGCCACACGGGAGAGCTCCTGCTGCACTGTAAGGTGACCCCCAGGAAGAAGGGGCTGCACATCCCAGACCAGTACCTGGGCCCCAACCAGGTCCCCCTCCCCATGGAGCCGGGCGACGTGCTGTTCATGCACAAGAAGACGGTGCACGCATCGCTGCCCAACGTTAGCGACAGCGTGCGGTGGAGCTTTGACCTGCGGTACAACCCCATCGGCCAGCCCACGGGGAGGCCTTGGTTCCCTGGTTTCGTGGCCCGTAGCCGTGCCCACCCAGAGACGGAGCTGCACGATTGGCGGGAGTGGGACCACCTTTGGAAGAAGGCCAGGTCCCGCCTGGCCCAGGCGGAGAACCCGCAGTTCAACCGCTGGAAGGACGACGACCCCCGCTGCGCCTAATACCAAGCCTGCCAGATGGTGCCGGCTTCTCCTCTCTTTGATGAGAGAGGATTTAGGTGAGGGTGAAAGGTCTGATTGGGGCCATGTCTCCCCCATCCTTCTCCCTCGGGGTAGAAGGAAGAGGGTGGTCCCTTTAGCAGACCTGGTATAAGGGCGGCGAGTCTCTCCAGAGGGCCGGTTCCGCCGCCCCACCTACGCCCCGCCTCCCGCCACTGGCCCAGGGGTGGCCTCCTTGGGCTTGTCCTCGGACTGCCTCTGCCACCGCTGTAGCGGTATCTCCTTCAGGAAGAGGGTAGCCACGAAGGCCAGGACCACCGCCGCCAGGGATATGATAAACACGTCGCTGATGGCCGAGGCTAGGGCTTGCTTAAGAGCCGCAGCCAGGCTCTGGGCAAGCTGGGCTCCCTGGGGCCCAAGCTGGTCGAAAATCTGTCGCAGCCCGGACGACCCCGCCTCGTTGAATAGCGCCTGAGGGCTCCTGGTCAACTGGTCCACCACTTCCGAGGGCAGCGCCTGCCTGACCGCCGAGGGCAGTGAGTTGGACAGCCCGCCGGAGAAGCGCGAGACCATGAAGGCGCCCAGCACCGCCAGCCCTACTGTACCGCCTATGGACCTGAAGAACTGGGTGGAGGATGTGGCCACCCCCATAACACGGTAGGGCACGGCGTTCTGTACGGCTATGGTATAGGCGGGGAAGGTGATGCCCAGGCCCAGGCCTATGAGCACAATGTTGAACACCGCCTGGGCATAGGCCGTGTTCACTGACATCCGCGACACTAGGAACACCCCTATGCCCATAAGCACCAGGCCCACCAGGCCCTGAAGTCGGTAGTGGCCCCCCAAGCGTGACAGCACCTGCCCCGATATGGCCGCCGCCACAGGTATGCTCAGGGTCATAGGTGTCAGAAAGCTGCCACTGCTGGTGGCCGAGGCCCCAAGGACCCCCTGGAAGAACAGGGGGATGAAGATGATGGCGCCAAACATCCCGAAGCCCGTCAGAAAGACCACCAGCATGGAGATGCTGACCACCTGGTTCCGGAAGATGGAGAAGGGGATGATAGGCTCCCTGGCCCGCAGCTCCGTCAGGATGAACAGGATGCCCACCACCCCTGCGGTGACCAGTGCGCCGATGACCTGGGGCGAGCCCCAGGGGTACTGCACCCCGCCCCAGGACAAGCCCAGCAGCAGCGACACCACCGCTACCACCAGGGTCAGCGTGCCCAGGAAGTCTATCTGGTGCTTCACTCCCTTGGGCTTGACGTTAGGGAAAAACCGGATGAACACGGCGATAACGGGTATGCCCAGGGGTATGTTGATGAGGAATATCCAGTGCCAGGACAGGGTGTCGGTGATGAACCCGCCCAGGGTGGGCCCCACCACCGACGACAGGCCGAAGGCCGCCGCTATAAACCCCTGGTACTTGCCCCGCTCCGCCGGAGGGAACAGGTCACCGATGGCCACAAAGGCGTTGGCCATCATTATGCCGCCCCCAAGGCCCTGGATGGCCCGGAAGATGATGAGCTGGTTCATGGTCTGGCTCAGCCCGGCCAGCACCGACCCTGCCAAGAAAATGATAATTCCAGCTATGTAGAACCCCTTGCGTCCGTACATGTCCGTCAGCCGCCCCACGATGGGTACGATGGAGGTGGAGGCGACCATGTACGCCGTGGTGACCCACGTGTAGCGGTCGAAGCCGCCCAGGTCTGCAATTATGCGGGGAAGGGCAGTGCCCACCACCGTCTGGTCCAGGGCCGCCAGAAAGATGGCCAGAACCACGCCAGCCATGGTGGGCACCACAACGCTCCTGGGGAGGGGGCGGAACCCCTCCCCCACCAAAGCCCCAGGATTCCTGTTCGCCGACTCCATGGTAAACCATTCCTCTCTAGATAGGCTTCAGGACAACAATTGCTTATTGTAGCACTAAGGGAGGCGCAACACCCTAACCGAAAGACTGGGCAGGGCTCTGGACAAAAGAACAAGGATACTCGGGAGGCTACGGGGTAGAGCCCTGGCGGGGCTCCCCGCCCTTCCTCTCTTTCCACCAGCGGCGCACCCTCTCCGCCGCCTCCTTCTCGTACCCCTGGTCCGATGGCTCGTAGTAGCGGCGGCCCTTCAGCGAGGGCGGAAGAAACTCCTGCTCCACAAAGTGGCCTGGGTAGTCGTGGGCGTACCTGTACTCCTTCCCGTAGCCCATCTGCTTCATCAGGGGGGTCACCGGGTTCCGCAGGTGCAGGGGCACCGGCTCTTGGCGGGTCTTGCGCACATCCTCCATGGCCCTGTTCATAGCGGCGTAGGCTGAGTTGCTCTTGGGGGCGGTGGCCAGGTACACCGTGGCCTCGGCCAGGGGGATGGCCCCCTCGGGCATGCCCACGAAGTGCACCGCCTGCTGGCACGCCACGGCCACGCTCAGGGCATGGGGGTCCGCCAGGCCTATGTCCTCGGCGGCCAGTATTATCAGGCGGCGGGCTATGAACAGCGGGTCCTCTCCCGCCTCGATCATGCGGCACATCCAGTACAGGGCGGCATCGGGGTCCGAGCCGCGCACGGACTTAATGAAGGCCGAGATGGTATCGTAGTGCTGGTCCCCCGCCCTGTCGTATAGGGAGCTGCGGCGCTGCATGGCGTCCTCCACCGTGGGCAGGTCTATGCGGCGCACCCCGTCCATGCCAGGCTTGGTGGCGCTGGCCGCTAGCTCCAGGGCATTCAGGGCCACCCGGGCATCACCGTTGGCCATGTCCACCAGGAACTTCATCGCCTCCGGCTGAAGCTCCACGTTCAAATCTCCCAGGCCTCGCTCCTTGTCTGCCATGGCCCTTCTCACAATCACCTCCACCTGCTCGTTGGTGAGCTGGTAAAGGGTGAAGACCCGGCACCGGGAGAGCAGTGGCGAGATGACCTCGAAGGAGGGGTTCTCCGTGGTGGCCCCGATGAAGGTGATGGTGCCCTCCTCCACGTGGGGCAGGACGACGTCCTGCTGGGCCTTGTTGAAGCGGTGAATCTCGTCCACAAAGAGGATAGTCCTCTGGCCGTGCAGGTCGCGGCGCTCCTCGGCCTCATGGACAATGCGCCGCAGGTCTGCCACCCCGGCGGTTACAGCGCTCACCGGCTCGAAGTGGGAGCTGGTAATACGGGCTATAAGGAGGGCCAGGGTAGTCTTGCCGCTACCCGGAGGTCCCCACAACACCATAGAGGGCACCTGGTCCGACTCGATGGCCTTACGCAGCACCTTATCAGGGCCCAGGATGTGCTCCTGGCCAACGAACTCGTCGAAGGTGCGAGGACGCATCCTGGCTGCTAAGGGTGCGTGCTTGCGCTGTCGCTGCTGGCCCGCGTGCCGAAAAAGGTCCATCTTCCCTCACCCCTGAAGCGGCGCACTCCCCCTGGGGAGAGATCATCACCCCCAGGCGGCCTTTCCCTGTGACATCTGTTCGTCGCTCACCCATAGTTTACCGCTTCTTGCTCCAGTGAAAAAGTTCAGATAGATATGAGACAGTAGGCGTGGAAAAGTAGAAGCAGAAGGGGCCACACTTCTGGGTGAGAATAGACCAGAAAGGAGGTGGCCC
>DAOUBE010000288.1:0-5656 GCA_034432835.1 Dehalococcoidia bacterium
TCTTACTAAGCACCACCCAGAACTGGTCCCTAAAATAGCCCGACTGTCTCATATGTACTGAACCAGTACAGAGCCTTGAATATATCCTCTAGTTTGGGATAATATCGCCAGCGTGCAACAAAGAATCGCTGCAAAAAACGTAGCCGCCAGGCGTTGGATATTACATAACACACAGTCCGCCTGGGTCCGGACCAAAGACTACATTCAGGACTGACGATGAAAGTTCGGCATCTGCTCTCTGTGGCTGACCTGAGCGCCCAAGAGGTGCGCCAGGTCCTGCGCCGCGCCCTCCAGATGAAGGCCGAGGGCAGCGGGCCCTCCCTGGCCGGCCGGCACGTGGCCCTTCTCTTTGAGAAGCCCTCCCTGCGCACCCGCGTCACCTTCGAGGTGGGCATCCGGGAGATGGGGGGCCACCCCTTCTACATGGGCCAACAGGAGGTGGGGCTGGGCACCCGCGAGCCCATTAAGGACGTGGCCCGGGTGCTCTCCAGGCACGTGCATTGCATCGTGGCCCGGGTCTTCGCCCACTCCGGCCTGGAGGAGTTGGCCCAGTACGCCTCGGTGCCCGTGGTCAACGCTTTGTCGGACTGGGAGCACCCCTGCCAGGCCCTGGCCGACCTGCAGACCATCCTGGAGAAGAAGGGCAGGCTGGAGGGCGTGCGCATCGCCTTCATAGGCGACGGTAACAACGTCTCCCGCAGCCTGGCCCTGGGGGTAGCCCTGGTAGGCGCCCACCTGGTGGTGGCCTCGCCCCAGGGCTACCAACTCGACCCCCAGACCCTCTCCCTGGCCCAGCGCCTGGGCAAGGCCACCGGCGGCAGGGTGGAGCAGGTGGTGTCGCCCCAGGAGGCCGCCCGGGACGCCGACGTCCTCTACACTGACGTCTGGACCAGCATGGGCCAGGAGGCCGAGGCCCGCCAGCGCCAGAAGGCCTTCCAGGGCTACATCATCGACTCCTCCCTGGTATCCCTGGCCCGACGGGATGCCATAGTGATGCACGACATGCCCGCCCACCGAGGTGAGGAGATCACTGACGAGGTCATAGAAGGCCCTCAGTCGGTGGTCTTCGACCAGGCAGAGAACCGAAGGCACGCCCAGAAGGCGGCCCTGGAGTTCCTTATCCAGCAGTCATTCCCATAGGAGTCTATCTTACGCCATGCCCCTACCCATGGTAGCCATAGTGGGACGCCCCAACGTGGGGAAGTCCACCCTGTTCAACCGCCTGGTGGGACGGCGCCAGGCCATCGTGGCCGACGAGGCGGGGACCACCCGCGACCGCATCACTGCCCAGGTAGACTGGGAGGGCCACCTATTTACCCTGGTGGATACGGGAGGCCTGGAGCCCCGGCCCCAGGACCCCATCCGCCAGAAGGTGAAGGCCCAGGTGGAGATGGCCGCCCAGGAGGCCGACGTAATCATCCTGCTGGTAGATGCCGCCCAGGGGCTCCACCCCATGGACCAGGAGGTGGCCCAGTGGCTGCGGCGCCTGAAGAAGCCCGTGGTCCTGGCCGCTAACAAGGCCGACAGCGACCAGCGCCGCCAGGCCGCCGCCGAGTTCTACCAACTGGGCCTGGGAGATCCCATCCCCATCAGCGCCTACCACGACACCGGCATCTATGACCTGATGGACGCGGTGCTGCCCCTGCTGCCTCCCTCCACCCCCGAGCCCGTCCAGGACGAGAACGTGCTGAAGGTGGCCATCGTGGGCAGGCCCAACGTGGGCAAGTCCACCCTGCTGAACACCCTCCTCGGCCAGGAGCGGGCCATCGTCAGCGAGGTCCCTGGCACCACCAGGGACGCCCTGGATACCCTCTTTACCTACAAGGGCCAGCCCGTCCTCCTCATAGACACCGCCGGCGTGCGCCGCCGGGGCCGCGTCCAGCCGGGTATCGAGAAGTTCAGCGTTCTGCGGGTCTTCCGAGCCGTGGAGCGGGCCGACGTGGTGTTCCTGGTCCTGGACGCCACCGAGCTGGCCACCTCCCAGGATGCCCATGTGGGCGGCGAGGCCTGGGAGTCCCACAAGGGCGTCATCATTGTGATAAACAAGTGGGACCTGGCGCCGCCAGACCTGGACCGGAGCAAGGCCCTGACCATCGTGCGCCAGGAGCTCCGCTTCATGGCCTACGCCCCTGTGGTGTTCGTGTCTGCCCTCAAAGGCCAGGGCATTACGGAGCTGATGGACACCGCCCTGGAGATGTTCCAGGAGCGCCGCGTGAAGGTGTCCAACAAGGCCCTCCACAAGATAGTCATGGAGGCCATGGCCGAGCACCCGCCGCCTTCGGAGGGGCGCCGACGGCTCCGGGTGTACCGGGTCACCCAGGAAGGGGTAAGCCCGCCCACCTTCTCCTTTGCTGTCAACGACCCCGCGCTGGTACACTTCTCCTACCAGCGTTTCCTGGAGAACCGGCTGCGCGCCGCCCTGTCCCTAAGGCACACCCGGCCCAAGCTTGTCTTTAAGGGGAGGCAGTAGCATGAAACCCCTGAATGCTTGCTCCCTCTTGGAAAGAGGGAGACCAAAGGAGGGGGTCTAAATGGTGCTGGACTACCTGGTCCTGGTGCCACTGTCTTACTTGATGGGGGCGATGCCCTGGGGATACATCCTGGTCAAGGTTACCAAAGGGGTTGACGTCAGAAACTTTGGCAGCGGCAAGACGGGTATGTCCAACGTGCTGCGTACGGCAGGGGTCAAGGTAGCCATCGCCGTGGTCACCCTAGATACCAGCAAGGGCGTGCTGGCCGTGTTGCTGGCCCGCTTCCTCACCGACTCCCCCGTGGCCGAGGTGGTGGCCGGCTTGGTGGCCGTGGTGGGCCACAACTGGCCGGTGTTCTTGGGCTTCAAGGGTGGCCGGGGCCTCACCGTGGCCGGGGGCGCCACCATCCCCATTGCTCCCATCCCCTTCCTGCTAGGCTGCGCCACCTTCATCTCCGTCACCTTCGCTACCCGGTACGTCTCCCTGGCCTCCATCCTTACCGTCATCGTCGCTTTTGTCAGCCTCACCTTCATGGCCTTCACCGGCCGCTCCGAGCAGACCTACTTCTACTACATCCTTTTCGCGTCGCTGCTGGTCCTGTGGCAGCACCGAGATAACATGGTGCGCCTGGCCAAGGGTACAGAGCGGAAGCTGGGGCAGCGGGCCGAGGTCCTGACCGCCGCCGGCTCCAAAGAGAACGGACAATGAACAAGGTCACCGTAGTCGGCGCCACCACCTGGGGTACCACCCTGGCTATCATCACCGCCCGCAAGGGCATCCCCGTCACCCTGCTGGTGCGCAGCCAGGAGGAGGCCCAACAGCTCCGGTCCGACGGCGAGAACCGCCGCCTTCTTCCTGGCTTCCCCTTCCCCGAAGAGATGGACGTCTGCGCCGATCCCCAGGAGGCCCTGAGAAATACCCGCATGGCCATACTGGCGGTCCCCTCCAGCAGCTTCCGCGACAACATCCGCCGCGTCCGGGACTTTTTCGACGGAGCTCCGGCCATTATGAGCGCCACCAAGGGCCTGGAGATGGAGTCGGGCAAGCGTATGAGCCAGGTGCTCCAGGAGGAGCTCCCCGATCGTCTGGGCTCCCGCATATGTGTCCTCTCAGGACCCAACCTGGCCCTGGAGATCATCCAGGGCAAGCCAGCCTCCGCTGTGGTGGCCTCGGCCAACCAGCGGGTGGCGCGGCTGGCCCAGGAGCTTTTGATGTCCCCCACCTTCCGCATCTACACCAACAACGATGTGGTGGGCGTGGAGCTGGCGGGGGCCCTGAAAAACATCATTGCCCTGGGAGCGGGCATAGGCGACGGCCTGGGCTTCGGCGTGAACAGCAAGGCCGCCTTCATGACCCGGGGCCTGGCGGAGATCGCCCGCTTGGGGGTGGCGGCTGGCGCCAACCCCCTCACCTTCGCCGGGCTGGCCGGCGTGGGAGACCTCTTCGCCACCTGCACCAGCCCCCTCAGCCGCAACCGCTACGTGGGAGAGGAGCTGGCCAGGGGCCGCCCCCTCAGCGAGATCCTGGAGGCTATGAAGAACGTGGCCGAGGGCGTGTACACCACGGCAGCGGCCCTGAAGCTGGCAGAGGAGCTGGGGGTGGAGATGCCCATCACCCAGGCTACCTACCAGGTGCTTTTCCACGGCCTGGACCCTCGCCAGGCGGTGGCGGAGCTCATGGGCAGGCCACCCCGCCGGGAGTGGGAAGGGATCAGGTAGCCCACCATGCCTGTGGCCCAGGCAGCGGTCATCTTCGGTACCTCTTTTGTGGTGGGGCTCTCAGGGGCAGTCACCCCTGGCCCGCTACTGGCCTTCACCATCCGCGAGTCGGCCCTGAGGGGCTTCCGGGCCGGCCCCTACGTAGCCACCGGCCACGCGGCCCTGGAGCTGGTCATGGTCACCCTCCTGGGATTGGGCGTTGCCCGCTGGCTTCAGGGCGATGCGGCCTTCGCCACCATCGCCCTGACAGGGGCTGCCTTCCTCCTATGGATGGGCTGGGGTATGGTGAGAGACCCGGGACACGGCCTGCCCCTGCCCACCCAAGCCCGGGAGGCCGGGGCGGACCCGGGGGCCTCGCGGCCCTTCTTGGGAGGGGTGGTGGTCAGCCTGGCCAACCCCTTCTGGAGCCTCTGGTGGGCCACCGTGGGACTAAACTTTATCAACTGGTCCCAGTCGCTGGGACTGGGGGCGCTGGGATTCGCCTCCTTCTACCTGGGGCATATCCTTTCGGACTACTCCTGGTACGCCCTGGTCTCCCTGGCGGTGGCCTCAGGCCGGCGAATGCTGACGCCAGCCTTCTACCGGGGCCTGGTCCGCGTCTGCGGGCTGTTCCTGTGGGCCATGGCCGGCTTTTTCCTTGTCAATGGCCTGTCCAGGGTACTTTAGAGGTCTGGTAACCTAAGGCGGAGGGCCCTACCATGGTACCAAAACGGCTTCCTTCATAGCCGGGGAAAGACAAGGGTCAGAATAAGAACAAAAACTCAAGATTCTTCGGCTGTAGATAGATGGCCCTTGCCCACTCCCGTGGTATAATCCCTGCTTGGAGGAGAGTTGGCATGATGACAGCAACCCGAGTCAACTGGTCTGATTTCCTGGAGCTGAACCCCATCTCCATCGCCATGTACACGCCGGGGGAACCGGGAATCTACCGCCTCTCTTACTTGGACACCGTCACCCGGGCGCGCCACGTCTTCCTGGTAGGCCAGGCCGATGACCTTCGCCAGAGCCTCAAGGCGCTCTTTCTGAAGAAGGGCGTGAACCAGTGCGTCGCCGACAAAATGAGCAGGGAGCGCTGCTACTTCCGCTACGCAGTCCTCCACGACGAGGCCGAGCGCCTAGGGGCCCTTCGCAGCATGTACGACCGCTTCATGCCCGAGTGCAATGACCCCCAGTCCATCCCCGACGTAGCCCCGCTGCCCATCAACGTGGACTGAGTCCCACCCAGCACCCTAGCGCCCCAGCTCGCCGGCGTGGTACATCACCACGGCCGCGGCCACCAAGGCCGCCGTCTCCGCCCGCAGGATGCGTTTGCCCAGGCTCACCGGAAGGACCCCCCGGGCGCGGGCGTAGGCCACCTCCCCCTCCTCAAAGCCCCCCTCAGGCCCTATGATTAAGTTAACGTAACCACAGGGACGCTCCCGCAGCACAGACCCGATCCCCACGCTGGCCTCCCGCTCCCAGGGGATG
>DAOUBE010000289.1:0-10058 GCA_034432835.1 Dehalococcoidia bacterium
TCTTACTAAGCACCACCCAGAACTGGTCCCTAAAATAGCCCGACTGTCTCATATGTACTGAACCAGTACAAGGTGTTGACAGGGAGGGGTCCTGCCGCTATACTTTCGGCACAACCTAATAGCGTCAGCCGGTGGTGCCCCGCAAGGGGTTAAAAGAGAAGTCCGGTGCGAATCCGGCGCTCTCCCGGAACTGTGATGTCCGCCACGCGGAATAAGCCAGGCCGACTGCCCCGGCTGTGTCGTAGCCTTCGAGGAAAGGCGCAGGCACACAGGTGTGGCAACAGACCCTGCTCTTTCTCGGAGCGGGGTTTTTTGTTGCCTCCCCGTTCCACGGTGTGCTCCCCCGGGCACACTTCCACCGCCTGCCCTTCCAAGGAACTTGAAAGGAGGGGCAACCATGATCAAGGGAAGGATCGGACTGGTATTCATGGTGTTGACCTTTATCCTGGCGGTGGTCACTGGCTGTACCACACCCACGCCCACACCCACCCCTTCGCCCACTCCCACCTCGACCCCCACCCCGACGGCCACGCCGCGCCCTTCACCCACGCCGACCGCCACTCCCACCCCCCAGGCGCGATTCCCGTTGACCATCACCGACTCCCTGGGCCGGCAGGTCAGCATAGACAGGCCGCCCCAGCGCATCATCGCCTTCGACTCGGCGGCGGTGGAGACCCTCTACGCCTTAGGGGCGGGCAACCTGGTGGTGGGCACCCATACCTTCGTGGACTACCCGCCCCAAGTGGCCAGCGTGCCCCGAGTGGGCGACGCCTTTAACGTGAATCTGGAGAGGGTGGCGGAGCTCCAGCCCGACCTCTTCTATACCTTCTTCCAATCGTCCATACCGGAACTGGAGGCCCTGGGGATCAAGGTGCTTTACCTGGAGTCGCCGCAGACCCTGGAGGAGACCTTCCAGCGCATCGAGATGTGGGGGAACATCGTTGGCAGGGTGGCGGAGGCCCAGGAGTTAGTGAAGGGCATGCGGGACAGGCTGGGCCAACTCCAGCAGCGGTTGTCCCAGGTGCAGCAGGGGCCCAGGGTGTTCCACGACGTGGGCGACCGCTGGACGCCTGGCCCGAATACCTTCCAGGGCCAGCTTTACACCATCCTCAAGGCCCAGAACATCGCCAGCGACGTTCAGGGCTGGGCCCAGCTCAGCGCCGAGGTAGTGGTGGAGCGAGACCCCCAGGTGATTATCGCGGCCTATCCAGGCGGGCCAGAGGCGGTGCAGGGCAACCCTGCCTTCAGCGAGACCTCGGCGGTGAGGGAGGGCCGCGTCCACACCATAGACCCAGACCTGGTGGATATCCCCGGCCCCAGGATCGTCCAGGGGCTGGAGGAGCTGGCCAGGCTGCTGTACCCGGAGCTGTTCACCTCGGCCAGGGTAATGGCCGGGGCGGGGGTGCCGTGAAGCTGCCGTTCCTGTTGGGCACAGCCCGAGCCCAGGCGGCGGCCCGAGAGGAGCCGTCGCTACCGGCCCACCCCTGGCACCGGCTGCTGCTGGGGGCCCTGGTGGTGGGCCTAGTGGCGCTGGTATCCGCCAGTCAGGGCACCGTCAGCATCCCCCTGGCCACCTTGGTGCGCATGGTGGCCGCCAAGCTCCCCTTCCTGGAAGTATCCCAGACCTGGCCCGATAGCTGGGAGGTCATCCTGTGGCAGCTACGCATGCCTAGGGTGGTGCTGGCGGGGCTGGTGGGGGCGGCCCTGGCGGTGTCGGGGGCGGCCTACCAGGGCCTGTTTCGCAACCCCCTGGCCGACCCGTACCTCATAGGTGTGGCAGCGGGGGCTGCCCTGGGGGCCACCGTGGCCCTGGTGACGCCTGTCCCCCTGTACTTCCACGGCCTCAGCATCTTGCCTCTGGCGGCCTTTCTGGGGGCCCTCTCGGCGGTGGGCGCGGCCTACTGGGTGGCCCGCCGCTCCCACGGCCTCCACCTGACAACCCTGGTGCTGGCAGGGGTGGCCGTGGCCTCCCTATACGCCGCGGTGTCCAGGCTGCTGCTCCTCCGCAGTGACCCCGACGTGCGCCCCCTCCTGGCCTGGCTCCTGGGCACCCTGGGCAACAGTCAGTGGAGGGACGTACTCATCACCCTGCCCTACATTGTATTGGGAGTGGTGGTGATGCTGGCCTATGGGCGGCTCCTCAACGTCCTCCAGCTAGACGAGGAGGAGGCCAGACAGTTAGGGGTGAGAGTGGAGGTGGTCAAGGTCATGCTCATAGGCGCCGCCTCGCTGACCACCGCCGCCGCGGTGTCCGTCAGCGGGCTCATCGGCTTCGTGGGGCTGGTGGCGCCCCACGCCGTGCGGCTGGTGTGGGGGCACGACTATCGCACTTTGCTGCCTATGACCCTGATAGTGGGGGCCGGGTTCCTTATCCTGGCGGACCTGACGTCGCGCCTGGCGGCCAGGCCTGGAGAGCTGCCTGTAGGTGTGGTCACCGCCTTCTGTGGGGCGCCCTTTTTCCTTTACCTGCTCACCCGGACGGGGAGGAGGCTGCCGTGAGCCAGCGGTTCCTAGAAGCCCGGAGCCTAGCCTTCGGTTATGGCCGGAAACCCCTTCTTAAGGGGGTCAGCCTGGCCGTGGACAGGGGGCAGGTGCTGGGGCTAGTGGGGCCCAATGGCGCGGGTAAGACCACCCTGCTGCGCCTGCTGGCTGGCACCCTGACCCCCTGGGAGGGTGAGGTGCTGCTGGAGGGTGTCCCGCTGCTGGCCCTTCCCCCCAAGGAGAGGGCGCGGCGCGTGGCTGTGGTGGCCCAATCGCCCACCGTGCCTGCCGGGTTCAGTGCCCTGGATGTGGTGCTGCTGGGCAGGACTCCCCACCTGGGGTTCTTCCAGTGGGAGGGGCCCAGGGACCTGACCATAGCCCGGAGGGCCATGGAGCTTGCGGAGTGCTGGCCCCTGGCCCGCCGGCCTATCCAGTCGTTGTCAGGGGGTGAGAGGCAGCGGGTGTTCATCGCCCGGGCCCTGGCTCAGGAGCCTTCCCTTCTGCTTCTGGACGAGCCCACGGCCCACCTGGACCTGGGGTACCAGTCTTCCATCCTGGACATGGTTAGTAGAATAGTAAGTGAGGGGCATGTGGCGGTGGTGGCAGCCATGCACGACCTGACCCTGGCGGCCCAGTACTGCCACGGCATTGCCATGCTGCGGGACGGCTGCATCGCCGCCCAGGGTGCCCCCTCCCAGGTGCTCACGCCGGAGGTGCTGGCGGAGACCTACGGCTCCCAGGTGTCGGTGGTGGAGCACCCGGTCTATGGCACCCCCGTGGTGCTGGCCCTGAAGGGGCAGCCAAGAGAACCTTACAGCGGAAGGGGAAATGAGAACAGTAAAAGTACGGACGCTGACTAACTACCAGCAACTGGTGGTGACGGACCTCCACGCCTTTGTGGCGGACGAGCCCAAGGAGGACGGTGGCGATGCCCTGGGCCCCAGCCCTTACGACCTGCTCCTGGCATCGCTGGGCACCTGAACGGCCATCACGCTCCTGATGTACGTCAGGAGGAAGGGCTGGCCAGTCCAGGACATTGACATAGACCTGAGCCACGAGCGTGTAGAAGCCCGAGACGGCAAGGAGCGGCAAGACATCTTCCGGGTCAACATTCTTGTCAAGGGAGACCTGAGCGAGGAGCAGAGGGAGAGGCTGAAGTATATTGCGTCGCGGTGCCCGGTCCATCGCACGCTGACATCTCCTCCGCAGATCATCGAAGAGCTGGAGGTGGAGCGCCCGACACGGGACTAGCCCTCAGCCCACCTAAGGCTCGGCCTGACAGGGCGCGCCCTGGACCAGGGCACAGCCCTGGACCCTTCTCTTTTGGGTGCCTAAGAAGGGATGTGTTTGACCCACCCACCCGGCAGGGCGAGCCCTGCACCCTCTTTCGGACAACAAGATGGTCCCTTGGCTTTCCCGCCCACCCGCCCTCGGTATGTTGGGGGTACCCCCAAACCCCCACCAGAGGGGCCTTGCCCCTCTGGACTCCCCCGGTTATCAGGCCAGCCCTTTGTAAAGACACCTCTCTTAGCCGTCCTTACGGCCACCCAAGAAGGGGTATGGTTGGTCCCACCCACCCGGCAGGGCACGCCCTGGCAGGGTGCACCCTGCACCCACTCTTCACCCTTCCTGGTCCCATACCCTCACCGACCACCTCAGGGAAGTGTGGGTCAAGGGCGAGCCCTTGGGGATTCTCCCCTATGACCCCTAGCAAGGGACAGGGTCCCCTGCATCCCTGGCCTCACCCCCAACCCCCCTTCAATTCCGATGGGGAGTCAGGGGATAACCGGCAGCACCACATGGGACGGGCGCTGCCTGTCGTGCCAAACGGTGTTCTCCGCCACCACCCACCGACGGTGCCTCCCCAGGGGCTCGCCGGTGTTGGGGTTGACGTCGAAGCGGGGGAAGTTACTGGAGGAGATGTCCAGTCGTATGCGGTGCCCCTTCACGAACAGGTTGCTGGTGGGGTACAGCTTGATGCTTATCTCATAGACCTCGCCCGGCGTCATGAGCTCCTCCCGCTCCCGGGAGTTTCTGTAGCGCATGCGTAAGATGCTGTCGGCGAGGTTCAGGGCGTACCCCTGCGGGTAGTCCTCGTTGGGTGGATAGACGTCGATGAGCTTGGCGGTGAAGTCGGTGTCCAAGGCGGAGGAGGAGACCCACAGGTGTACCTCCACAGGCCCCGTCACCTCCAGGTCCTCCTCTAGGGGCGGGGTCTGGAAGACTAGGACGTCGGGCCGGGAGGAGAGGGGCAGGAAGGGGGGCTGGCAGCCAAAGAACTGGGGCCTCTCCCGCTGGTCGAAGCCGCCCTTGGGGGTGATCTGCTCTCGGCGCAGGCGATTGTGCACCAGGTGTGAGGGCACATCGGGCAGGGGAGGCTTCAGGTAGTCCAGGGATGAGAAATTGCCGCCGATGGTAGGGACCGGGCGGCGAGGGTCGAACAGGTAGGTAGTGCTGGACTGGGACTGGGAGGGCGGCTCCTGGAGGAGGGTGCCGTCGGCGTGGAGGTAGAAGGGGGTGAAACGGGTCCGGGCCAGGGGCCATTCATTCTCATAGCGCCAGCGGCCGCCGTGGTGCAAACGGCCCTCGGCGGTCTTGCGGCCGGTGCCGCCGCCCATTACAAAGATTCGGATGGGGGGTTCCCTGTCCACGCCGTTGGCAGAGCCCTTAAGCCAGCGGTCGAACCAGCGCAGGTGCAGCTCATCGAAGCTGTCCAGGGCGGCCTCCGGCCCGAAGTCAACGTCACCAGCGTAGGGCTGCTCGGTGGTAGTGGTCCCGTGGACCCACGGGCCGATGATGACACGAACGGGGCCCTTCTTGGCGGCGCTAAGGGCGGAGAAGGCCTCCAGGGTAGAACGGGTGTAGGAGTCGTACCAGCCTCCGCTGAGGTAGATAGGCACGTCGGCGTGCTCCTCCAGGTACTCCTCGATGGCGAAGCCGGGCTGGCGCCAGAAGTCGTTGTACTCGCCAGTGGTGAAGATATCAAAGAGCCAGCGTTCGTAGGTGGGCACCAACGCCAAGGGAGTCTGGCCCGGGCGGATGGGCATACGGGTGAGCCAGTCCCGGAAGTCGGTGTGGTCCAGGGCCTCCGCCACCCAGGGATGCTGGCGCAGCGCCTGGTTGCGGTGCAGCGCCGAATGGAAGAACGCCCAGGCCATGAAGCGCAGCTCCATGGCCCCGCCCTGGCGGACGGAGCTGGTGTGGGCGTTCCAGCCTCCCATGTTGGGGAACATGGCGGCCAGGTGGGGCGGGTCCTGAGTAGCCAAGGCGCTCTGGGTCCAGGCCATGTAGGAGGTACCGAAGGTGCCCACCTTGCCGTTGCACCAGGGCTGGGCAGCGATCCACTCCACCGTGTCGTAGCCGTCCTCTGGCTCCTGGGCCAGGAAGTAGAGGTCGCCCTCCGAGTCCCAGCAGCCGCGGCAGTCCTGCTCCACCACCACGTAGCCGTGGCGGGTGAAGAAACGGGCCCGCTGGGCCCGCTCAGGGTCCCGCTTACCGTAGGGGGTGCGCTCCAGAAGCACGGGCAGCGGCTCGGCCACGGGCTGGCCATCTGTGGCGGGCCGGTAGAGATCGGCGGAAAGCCGGACGCCGTCGCGCATGGGTATCCAGACGTCCTCCTGGACCACCACTTGGTACTGGCGCTGGGCGGGCATGGATACCTCCTTAGGTAGGAATCAGGCAGCGGGGAGGATATTGTACCACCCCGTGGACGGGGATATATTTACCCTACCCCGGGTGGCGTGGCAAGGCCCAGGTTGCTATACTTGCCATAACGTGGCAATGGGGGCTCTGGCTAGCGACTGCCAGGGGACGGCTGGAGCGCCAGCCCAGTCCGGGGTGGCTGGGCGGGGTCAGGCACAAGCACATGGGACCGAGGTAGCGGGCCTTGAGCAGGCGCCATGTCCTGACTATTGACGTGGGCGGCACCACCACCCGCGTGGCCCTGGTGGATGACCAGGGCCAGGTAGTGCGGCGTACCAGCCTGCCCACCCAGGCCAGGGCTGGGAGGGAGCAGGCCCTGGAGAGGATTCTGCAGGCGTGCCGCCTGATGATGGTGGAGGTCCCCTCGGTGGAGGGGGTGGGCATCGCAGTGCCCGGGCCGGTGGAGTTGCCCCAAGGGGTCCTGTTCAACCCGCCGAACTTGCCCGGCTGGGACAGGCTTCCCATCAAGGACCTCTTCGAGGCCCAGTTGCAGAGGCCGGTGAAGGTGGACAACGACGCCAACGCGGCGGCCATGGGGGAGTACCTCTTTGGCATCGGGTCCGGAGTCCGGGACCTGGTGTACTTCACGGTGAGCACCGGTATCGGTGGGGGGGTCATCATCGACGGCAAGCTCCTCCGGGGGCCTAACGGCTTCGCGGGAGAGCTGGGCCACATCACCATAGACAGGAACGGCCCGCGGTGCAACTGCGGGAACACGGGCTGCCTGGAGGCCCTGGCCTCGGGGACGGCCATCGCCAGAATGGTGGTGGAGAGGCTGCGGGCGGGCGGCGCCGCCAGCGCTATCATGGCCATGGCCGAGGGCAATCTGGAGAATGTGACGGCGGCGCTGGTCTTCAAGGCGAGCTACCAGAAGGACCCGCTGGCCCAGGAGGTGCTGCGGGGGGCCAGCGGGGCCCTGGCCCTGGGCGTGGTGAGCTGCATCCACATATTCTCGCCCAGGCTGGTCATTCTGGGGGGGGGCGTGTGCAAGGACCTGCACCTTTGCTACCCTACCCTGCTCAGCACCATCCAGAAGAACATCATGGCCAACATGCGGGGCCGGGTCTCGGTGGTGCCGTCCCTGCTATGGGACGACGCGGGGCTGTTGGGGGCCGCCGCACTGTTCTTTGGGGAGCCAGGAGAGGGCTAAGGAGACCCTTACCCAGCCCAGGGAGAAAGGATGGCTTCGCCTCTTGTGCCGCTCTCCATCCCCGGCGGAGGGGTTCGAGCGTAGAGGCGTAAGCCCCTCAGGCAGCGGGCCTAGGCGCGGAATTCCCAGCAGCTCGCCCATTTCCCCTATGCTCGGTGCTGCGGCCAGTCAGGGCCGGCCTGTGGCCCGCATCTGGCCGCCGGGCCCTGTCACGCCCGGCCCTCCAGGCGTGCCGGTAGGGGACAGCCTACTCCAGGAACTGGCGCTGAGGGCTGGTGGTGGGGAAGATGGTGATCACCTTGGCTGGACGGTTGGACTTGTTGACCAGGTTGTGCTTGACGCCCGCCGGGGCCAGGATAGTGTTTCCCGCCGGCACGCTGCGCACCTCGTCTCCCAGGCGGGCCTCTATGGTACCCTCCACCACCATGAAGCACTCTTCGTGGGTGGGATGGATGTGCAACTGAATCCCGCCGCCGGGCTCGATGGTAACCTCGTTCACCGTGAGAGCAGCCGCGCCGGTGTCCTTGGTGGCGATGGCCTTCATCTTGAAGTTGCGGAAAGGCTCGCTCACTGGTGCTTTGCTGTGGTCGATGAAGGGCATGGGTACCTCCTAGGCAGGTGTGTGCCCGCTATTGTAGCCCAGGCCGCGGCCATTCTCAACGGAGGGGACCGCTAGCCAGCCTCAGGTAGACTTGCGAAGCCTGGGGTTGGCGACCTCGTCTAGGCCGGCAGAGAGCAAGAAAAGGCCTACAAAGATAAGTACGATGACTACTATAGGAGGACCCCACCACCACCACATACCCCTCACCACGGCGTTATAGAAGAGGGACCAGTAAATCATCATACCCAGGGTGGGTATGTGAGTTGGCCCCAGGCCCAAGGCCTCCAGGCCAATGGATGCCAGGATGGCTCCACTGACCCCCGCCACAAAACTGGCTGCCAGGAATGGCAACAGGTTAGGCATCATCTCCCTGCCGATAATTTCTATATCGTTCATACCTGACAACCTGGCCACCATGACATAGGTTCGTTCCCTTAAGGACAAGACCTGGGAGCGGATTATACGGGTGGGGGCCATCCAGGCTAAGGAGGCTACCACTAGGGCCATCACTTCCACGCTGACCACCCGTACCATAGATGCGACCACCACCAGTACCAGAAACCCTGGTACTGTTAGGAGGACATCGGAGGAGCCACGGATGATGTTGTCCACTTTGCCGCCAAAGTATCCTGCCAGGAAACCCAGTACAATGCCTATGCCTACCCCTACAGCGCCAGCAGGAGCCCTATCTTAAGAGTTTGGGGGGTAGCTAATATGAGCATAGCTAGCACATCTCTGCCCTGAGCGTCGGTGCCACTGAGGTGCTTAGCGCTGGGCCTCTGGCTAGGCAACCCCTTGCCTACACTAGCCATGGAAGGGTCAATAAAAAGGGGGCCTACGTAGCTAAAGAGCACCAGAGCTAATAACAGAGCTAGACCAGCTACCAGTAAAGGGTATTGGCGGAGGAGGTTAAATAATCTATGCAGGTATTGCATTTCTGCGCGTAATTTAACCCCTCTCGTAAGCTATCCTGGGGTCTAGCAACGGGTAGATGAGGTCCACCAGCAACATGACCACAGCTATAGCCAGTATCAATATGAGGACGATGCCTTGAACCATGGTGTAGTCGTTGCCATTGATGGCCTGGCGCAACAGGAACCCCACACCAGGGTAGGAGAAGACCACCTCCACCAGCACAGCACCACCTACCACATAGCCCATAGAGATAGCCAAGGCTGTGACCTGGGGCAACAGAGCGTTCCTTATGCCGTAATTAAAGAAGAGCCTGGCTCGCCTCAAACCCTTGGCCTCGGCCAAGGTGATGTAGTCCTCCCCCCGGACGGTGACCATCATAGCCCGCATTCCCAAAGCCCAAAAGCCTATGCTTGAAATGACTATGGACAAGGCAGGGAGAATGGAATGTTTTAAGACGCTAATTACCGATGTAAGAGACCAGTTCAATGTCAAGCCTATGTCGTGGCCGCCGCCAGGGGGCAGAAGTCGAAGCACTATGGCGAAGACGAAGATAAAAACCAGGCCCAACAAGTAGTAGGGTATGGCGGAGAAGACCATCAGCATAGGGATAATGACCCGCAAGGCCAGCACGGGCCTTGACCAGCCGAGGATGGCACCAAAGAATGAACCTATGCCGAAAGCTAGAAGGGTGGATACTGTGAGCAGTCCTATGGTCCAGGGCATCACGCGGAATATCTCGTCGGACACCCTGGCTGGGAACTTGGCCAGAGATGCCCCCAGGTCTCCTCGAAGCAAATTGGCCCAGTAGCTGATGTACTGCTGCCACAGGGGCTTGTCCAGACCAAAGCGTTCCCTATAGGCCTTAACGATAACCTGGGTGTTGCCTATATTGCCAGCAGTTACTGCTGAGATAGTGGCCAAACGCTGCTCTATGGGATCACCTGGAGCCAGGCGGGGGATGATGAAATTAATGGTTATGGCCACCACGACCACCAGAAAGAAGACGATGAGTCGTCGCACGAGATAACGTAGACGCATATAGTCGCTTTCCTATTGACAACTCCTGGGGCGTTTTTTAGTCTATGTTACAGCCTATCTAGTGTCAACCAAGTGTACTGGTTCAGTACATATGAGACAGTCGGGCTATTTTAGGGACCAGTTCTGGGTGGTGCTTAGTAAGATACTGGGCTGGGGTGTTGTAGTCCAGGG